>JABEVJ010000223.1 GCA_013043985.1 Legionellales bacterium
GACTCTTTTCACCTTCAAGCGCGACTTTCGTACGGAATGACATCGAGCGCTCAAAAATATTTTAGAAACTCGCGATCTCAATCGCGGAGACTATATATCCGGCAGGCATGATATGTTTTATCATGACATCATCCAGTCTATTTTTAATTTCTTCCATGCGCCTATTCCCAATGCCATCAAATTTAGTTTTTTTATAAATGATATCATGCTCTGTTTCAGACCAGGCATGATTTAATATTGTTTGAATTTGAATTTCACAAAAAAGATTTGAAAATTTCTTATATTCATGTAGATTCAATTTATTTTGTTTTAGCTTTACAGTAAGATGAATCCCCCTATATTCTCCATCCGATGGAGATGAAATTTTTGTTGGCTGAAATATTTTTGTTCTTATATCCTCTATATCAAAAAATTCCTCTAATATTCCAGAGGTTATAAACTTTTTTACATCTTGGTTGTGGTAAAAAATTATTCTACAGCCTGACAAATCAAAAATTTTATCGTCTAAATTTTCTATTGGCTCAAGGCAATGATCAATTAATTTATTCTCTAGTGATTTTATATCTTTCGCTCTATTTTGAATTTGGAATATAATTCCACATTCATTAATATTCTTCATTAATATGTTTTTAATTGTTTCTGAAAAAAGTTGGTATAACATAAACCCTTGCTCTTTATATTCAATTAAGTTCAATTTTCAGTATCCTTTTTATTGCTATTCAAATAACTGAATTTAATACCTTCTAAGGCTCGATGGCGAGAATCTTCATTTAGATGAATATATATTTGAGTGGTTAAATAGCTGATATGGCGCATGTTTTCTTGAATCTGCTCCGGTGCAATCCCTAAACTGGCTTGAATCGAAGCAAACTGATGGCGGAACCAATGCGGTGATAGTTTACCGAGCTTCTTTTGTTTGGCCAAGTTATCGGGGAATTTTTCTGCGGCTTTCTTCGCCAGTTCTTTGATAAGCTGATTGATTTGCCTGTCGCCTATAGGTTTGGCTGAATTTCGAAACGAAACAATCAGCGGGGTGTTTTCTTCTGCTTGAGGATACAGTGGCATTTCAAAGTGCAAGCGATAATCAATGACGAGGTTCAGCAACTCATTGTTCACCGGAATTTTACCCAGCTTATCGCCCTTCCCTCTGACGTAAAACCACCATAAATCATTAATTTTCTTAAACGCATTCCATTGGCTAGTGCTGACATCATTAACCCGTAACCCCAAGAAAAAAAGCAGTCCAACCAGCAGCTTCAATCGGATTTTTTCGCTTTTTTCTTCTGGCGTAGTTTGCGGCCATTTATCGAGAGTTTGGATCAGTGCATGCCATTCGTCCTCTTCCAGTATCCTCTCGTGGATATTGAGTTTCTGCTCTTCCAAGGATTGTTGCCGATGCTTGACGCTGCGCATCAACACTAACGGGTTGCTATCTAAATAACGGGCTTCATGTAAATAACCCATCAGCGATTTAATGATACTAACAGCGGTACGTTTGGCAGATGGACTTAAGCCACCCACAAAGGGTTTCCAGCCTTTCTCTCCTCGCTTAACACCATAACCACCCCTCTTTTTACACCAGACATTTTCAGGTTGCGGATCATCCAAAAATGCCAGATAAATATCAAAATCATCGCGATTTAAACTGGACAACGGTTTTTTGGCTTGCAATACGCACCAGAGCAATAATCGCTCCGCCTCTTTTCGGTAGGATTGATAAGTCGTTTGTTTATGGGCATATTCATTTAGCCAGGTATGAATCGCCTCATAATCATTTTGCGCTCGAATCAGTGGCTTTTTATCGGTGCAGCGATTCGTGCCCGTTTCGCCAGATAAATCTTGAGTGAGCAATAACTCAGGGAGTGTTTCCAATCGAGGCAATTGACTCATGTTGCTTTGCCTTTAGCTGGTTTTTTATTTTCTTTCTCGTTAACCAGCTTTTGTAAAACTGAAATAAACTTCTCTGTTTGCTGTTCATTTTCCTTTTTAATCGAGTTATGCAGTCCAGTGCTCAATGCCTCGATCAATCTTGAGGTGTGTTGTTCATTCTGAGAAAGCGTGGTTAATATATCTGCATTATCCTCTTCCTGCCTTTTCAGTTGTGCAGTAAGCTGCCCTACCTTACTGATGACTTCAATCAGAGCTTTGTTTTTCTCCGTTAATTGCATCTGCAATTTTTGATTGGCTGTCTTGAGATGATCGATCTCAACAATGTGCTGATGCCGCTGCGATTCGGCTATCTCTTTCATTTGTGACAATTCATGGACACAAAATTGTTTCGTTTGCTTCAGCTGCACTTCGTAATTGGCAAGCACCTGTTGATGTTTTTCTTCAATAGAAGCCAGGGTCTTGTTGGCATACTCATGAAAGCTCAATTTTGCTTCTTCAGCACCTTTCCATTTTGACTCGATTACCGCCAAGCCCTGGTTTAAATTGACGAGCTGCTTTTCCAAGGAAGCATTTTGCCCCCGCGTTTCCTGCAACAACCGCCTCAAATCCTGATTGTCTGCCATCAATTGCTGACTTTCTTTCAGGAGTTGCGTTTTTTCTTCCAAAACAGCCTGGATTCTTTCAGCCGTCTTTGATTCCAATGCCTCCAACTTGGTTTGGTTCTCTTCTTGCAGTTGCTGCCAAACTTTGGCGACCGCTTGATTAACTGGATCAGGTGGATTATGGATGAAAGCTAAGTTCAAATCAGTTGCTTTAAAGCGCAACTGTTTCCATTGACCGAGATATTTAGAAATGGTGGTATTACTGCCCCGACCTAATTTAATCCGAATGCGTTCAATGGTGGGTGTTTCACCCTCTTGAAGCACCCGCTCAGCTACGTTGACAATTTCTTCATACGTCACGCCAAAATTACTCATTGGTTACCCCTCTTAACTTCTCAATTAATTTTTGCTCGTAATAACCAGCACCTTGTTGATAAACGGCGTCAAAGCGATCAATTGATTGGAGATAAGGCAGCATATCCGGTGCCATCCACGCAATCACATCGCAGATTTCTTGGTGGATATCCAGCAGGTTAGTTAAATGCCCTATCTTCTCATGATGAAAAATACGGTTTCGTAACTGCCGGATGTCATTGAGCCGTTGAAACACATAGGATTGAGTTCGGTTTCTTTTGGCCAAATACGGAAAACAAGGTTTTAACAACCAAGGCCAAAGCACCCCTTCATAACGCTTATGTAACAATCCAGACCAAAAGCCGAAGGACAGCTCGGGGATAATACGATGCGCCGATGCATCCCTGTTTCTTTTCAAAAGCGATAACCTGATTGCTTCCACATCCTCTCGATCTCTGTGATTGACCAAGATAGCCGAGTTATTCAGCCAATCGAGGTCATTAAATTTTTGAGCAACTTGAGCATACAATTGATTGCGCAAAGTGATTTCACAGAGTTGGATACTGGGATAAAACGATTCAGACAAGGCAATGTTCCACAAATAGCGAGCTAAAGCCGCCACGTTTTGGCTATCTAAGTGATTAGCCTGGTAACCATAGACGGAAAGCCGCTCATAACTGATGGACTGAACAAGAGGAAGTAGGTTGTATTTTATTTGACTTGACATGCGATTCCTCATATAATGACAAGGTAGGCTCCAGTTTGTCCTCTCCTCTCTGGTTTTTAATCAGGAGTGATGGCGCTGGAGCAACGCTTTATTTCACCTCGCCTAGCTTACGCCACCCCTTAAAATTTTTCCTAATATTCGACATTAAAACACAAAGTAAACTTGTTTTCTAGTAAAATGTTGAATGTGCATTAAGTTTTACACTTAACTAAATTCTTAATAATTCCAATAATAACCATTATCAGAAACAAACTCCGCAATTGTTGTTTTTGGAAGTGAACTGGAAAAATGTTCCACGGGAAATTAGACAATGATTCGTTAATTTCATTTAAGAATCAATAAATTAAAAATTTTGAAACTTAGCGGTCTTTTAGCGTGGAACATTTTTAATGGGTTTTGACGCTGTGTGTATATCGATGTTAGAAGTGGATTGCACTGACCTAATTTCTCATTAGTAACCGGAACAATAAACACTAATCAATAGGTTTATGCTTTAGCATTACTTTCACTAAAATAGAGTAATGTGCTAAATTTTACCAGCGAAATACCGTTGCGACTCCGTAAGGGATATGCCGATCAGCAAAAGCTTGATTTAATGCGTATTGTGCTCTTGCGCCCGTGCAATGACCCGTTGCAATATATTGTGGATTCAAGGCGACCAAATCATTCACAGTGGGTTCAATTCGATTGGCCGTACCTGTGGTTGCCAAATGTAAGCCACCCATAAGCAGATAAATATCAGAAGAACCCGTCAATTGAATGGCATGTTGGCAGGCATTGACGACACCAATATGGCCACAACCCGTAAAAATGCAAAGTCCTTTATTTTTTAGCTTAAAAATAAGGGTGCGCTCATCAATGACGAGTGAACCATCCTCCCATTGTCCGTTCATGAAGCGTTCCTCACTGGGCATGCCCTTTTCATATCCTGTATTTCGTGGCACTTCACCACTGATTAATACCGTATTATTCAAAATAGCGAGGGGATTTTTATCAGCAATGACTTTTCCGCCGTGTGCCTCGACAACAGCCTTAGTGAGAATATAGGAATCGAAAGTTTTTTCTCCATTTTTCAGAGCCCATGCACGAGGTGAAAATAGCTCGGGATGAATATAAACTGGCATATCAGGTTTTTGGATAGCGTCCAGCACACTTAACAACCCGCCGTAATGGTCAAAATGACCGTGTGAAATCACAATGGCATCTAACAAATTTAAATCGATGCCTAAGCGAGCCGCATTTTCAACCACAAGACCTTGATCAGGACCCGTATCAAACAAAAGATGATACGTTTTGTTGTCCACATGAATTTTGACGTATAACGATAACCCCGTGCAGGCACGACATAAATCAGTGCCGCAGGTTTCTCTTTTGTGCCGGATATCTGTTTGGTATTGGGCTTCATTCCAACGCATCCCTTCATGGCTTTCAGTGAATGGATCAGACAGATTATCCATCAGTGTAATCACCTCAATAGAATCAACTTCTTTGATATCGTTATGCATCATAATGACTCTCATTTATTTTGAATTTGTATAGTAACTCGATGTCCCTTAAAATGACAAGATATCGACTGAAATGAGGTAGGCAAAATGGTGATGGTTATCCGAGCAGCAGAGCTAAAAGACGTGGACGGCATTGTGTTGTTAGCGACCAAATTAGCAGAGTATGAAAAAAAGCCACCTGAAGCAGTTAAACTGACGAAAGAAAAAATGCTTGAGCATGGTTTTGGCAGTCACCCCTTCTTTCAAGTTCGTCTTCAAGAGCCTGCATTGAAAATGCTGGCAGCATCAAACCTCAGCCCGTAAGAATGTTCATAAAATTGGCTTTAACTCAGTTAAAAAAGGAGTGAATATGCGTCATCGATGTAAACTGATATTAGGTTTTCTTTCGGTTATTTTTGTCAGCTCCATTTTCGCCAGTAATCTCCCTGAAGGAGCACTACAGGCATTAGAGCCAGAAATGTTTACTACCATGAAAGCGCAAGCGGATATTTATCAGGAACAATTACTGGCTGCTCATCCTGTGATCGTGGCTTTATTTAGCCCTGCTGGTGGACAATTCGTGCTATATCGACCCGGGCAAGCACCGCTTATTGCACCCGTGCTGCCTCAGGCGCAGGATTATGAGTTTGCCACATTAGTAGAACATGCCGCGATGTCCACTTATGCTGTAGCTATCCGTGGAATAAATGATTCGACTCATTTTGACTGGCAGAATCAACTACAAGAATATCAAAAAAAGATTGGGGCTGCCGATGCCAGTATTAACAACTTAACCGTATCATCAAGCGAAAAAATACTGTTTCACCGTATTCTAGGAAAAACGAACGATTTTATGACACAAAGCTTGAAGCAAAATACGCTCTCGCCGCAAAATACCGCGAATTACGCCGACAGCCTCAAGCCCGATTTTGTCCGGCTTTCCAAGCTTGTGATTGATGCACAAGTCAATCATTGGATGGGCGTCACAGCAGACTGGAAAAAATTATTAGGGAAAGATTGGGGGCATACCTATGGTGTCGTCCTTTATATTGATACACGACCTCAGAATAATATTTTTCTTGCTGTTTTAGCTTATTATATGGGTGAGAGTGCTGTTGGGAAGCAATTGTTTTATTTTACTACGCAAAGCTACTCGCCCACTGCTGAACAGGCAATTGAGCAGCTTGCTAAAACAATGCCCGATAAAGTACTTGCCAATCAGGTTTACGGTGGATATTATCTCAGTTATTCTCAAATATTGGGGCAAACTGCGCGGGCAGCGATGAAGGCTTATTCAGGGTCTAATCACCCTTAAAAAGGCAATAATTGCGTTTATCAAGGCTACAGTGATAATTATTTAAATACAGATAGGTGGCCAATGAAAAGAGAAATTCCTTAAAAACCTACGGTTCCGCGATTAAACGATAGTGGGAAACGTGTGCTGCCTTATCGAAATTTGCTGCCTCTAGCCGACTGCCTGGAAACCCATGAAAGTAAAAAATAGGTTGACCCTCTGGATCGCCATAATCCACATAGCGCGAATTCAAATGCGAAGTGCAATTCGATGAATAGATAGTGGTCAAATGAGGTAAACTGGCCACTCTGAATTGCAATCGGAGTAGCGATGGTTTACA
>JABEVJ010000224.1 GCA_013043985.1 Legionellales bacterium
AGGTATATAGTCTCCGCGATTGAGATCGCGGAGACTATATATCTTCATCCAAGCAAATCATCTAGCAAACTGCTGGCACCAAATCTAATATGTTTCGGCGTGCACCACTTTTTACCCATCAACTGAAAAGCTAAACTCAAATAGCTCATAGCCTGATCTTGAGTCTTGATTCCACCAGATACTTTAAGCCCTGCCAAGGGATTAGTTGCGCTAATTGCACGCAGCATAGATTCAGCTGCCTCAAGAGTCGCACCAACAGCTATTTTACCAGTTGATGTTTTAATAAAATCAGCTCCTGCCTGTAATACCTGACAACTCAGGTCAAAGATAGCATTATCATCAGGAAATGCTCCCGTTTCCAAGATTACTTTCAACCATTTACCCGAACAAATCGCTTTAGCTGTTTTCACCATGAGCACGGTGCTGTTTATGTCTCCATTTACACAATCCTGATAAGGAATAACTATATCAATTTCATCTGCGCCCATTGCTAACGCACTTGAAATTTCAATGATGACATCATCAAGACTGGCTGTTCCCATTGGAAAATTAACTACCGTTGCTACAGCAACAGACTTGTTTGACAACAGAGCTTTGGCAAGACTAACAAAGCGGGGATAAACACAAACAGCAGCAACACTCCCAAGTGGAGTCTGCGCTCTTTGACACAAGAGTTGAATAGTTTGATCGTTATCAGAATCGTTAAGACTCGTCAGATCAAGCAAGGAAATCAAGTGAGCTGTATCAAACATTTAATTTTCTCAAAAAACCGTTGATTAAGAGAGTCATTCGTTCTGTAGCCTGGCCAGCAAAATGGAGTGTACCATCATGAGTAATCTGCTCATCACTCATACCTGAGGCTAAATTAGTAATAGCCGAAACAACAGCAACCCTGAGACCACAATGACGAGCAACAATAACCTCTGACACCGTAGACATTCCAACCGCATCTGCGCCTAAAGTTCGAAAAGCCCGAATTTCTGCGGGTGTTTCAAACATTGGGCCAAGCACAGAAAGATAAACCCCTTCAGGAAGGCTAAAACCAATCTCTTTTGCTGCTTCATGCAATATTTTTCGTAACGCAGGATCATAGGCATTTTCCATTCCGACAAATCGTTCACCAAACTCATCATCATTAGGGCCCAGTAAGGGATTAGTGCCCTGCATATTAATATGATCATGAATCAACATTAAATTGCCAGGCTCAACATCCGTTCGTAATGAACCGGAAGCATTAGTTGCAAAAAAAATCTCACAACCTAATACGCGTAAAGTGCGAACAATATTCTTGACTTTATCATTTTGTGCGCCTTCGTAATAATGTACCCTTCCTTGCAGACAAGCAATCGGAACGCCTTCAAGATATCCCAGTAACAACCGCCCTGCATGGCCTTGTATTGTACTGATAGGAAAACCTGGTAATTCATCGTAGGGAATAATGGTTGCATCAGTCAATAAATCAGCCAAACCACCTAACCCTGAACCCAAAACCAAGCCAACATGCGGAATAAAACCTGGTTTTATTGCTTTTGCAGCAGCAGCTGCCTGATGAGGAAATGAAATCTGAGTCATGTTGAAACTCCTAAGTTGGAGGAAGAAATTTTGAATTAAACGAAAAAGGTAATAATTCTCCAATTGTTTTTGTCTGGCATTCGCCACTGCGGTTGCATAAATGAATTTGAATAGTAGTTACAGCAAACTCACTTATAATTTGCCGACAAGCCCCACAAGGAGTACAGATATCTTGACCGCTTCCAATTATTAATGCCTCGCAGATTTCTTGTGCACCATCAGCCACCATTTGTGCCACAGCACTCATTTCTGCGCACATCGTTAATCCATATGAGGCATTTTCAACATTACATCCTGTATATATCTTGCCATTTGTCGCCGCAATAGCTGCGCCAACATGAAAACCAGAGTAAGGCGCATAAGCGCGTTCGCGAACTTCAAGAGCCCGCGCGAGCAGCATGTGTTTTGTTGAATTCATACTATGTAGAATACCCACCAAATTTTATAAAAGGGCGGTAATTTTACCAATAACGCTGATAAATGTACAGGATAGTTTCCCAACATCAGCTGAGAAACTTGGAGCATGGCTGAAAATTATTCATTGAGAATCGTTACTACTCAGCTCTCTTAGAGGGAACCATAGCCGTTCCGTGCTATTATCTCTTAGAGAGCTGAGTAATAACTATTTAAATTATGCTCTACTCTTCGTCTCCACACCATTTGCAGTACCAAGTAACAGCACATCTGCCGGACGAGCAGCAAACAAGCCGTTCGCAACTATTCCTTCAATATTATTCAATGCTTGCTCAAGCTTAATAGGCTCCATAATGGTTAAATTATGAACGTCCAATATAATATTTCCATTTTCAGTCACAAAACCTTGTCGATAAGCTGGATCACCACCAAGCTTGACGATTTCTCTGGCAACATAGCTGCGAGCCATGGGAATTACTTCCACGGCGAGAGGAAAAGTTCCCAATAAAGCGACTTTTTTTGACTCTTCGGCAATACATACAATTTTTCGGGCTGTTGCTGCAATAATTTTTTCCTTTGTTAAAGCACCTCCCCCCCCTTTGATCATTTGTAAGTCAGCATTGATTTCATCTGCACCATCCACATAAAGCGGTAAAAAGCTCTGGTTATTTAACTCAAAAATAGGAATACCTAATGCTTTCAACTTTGTCGATGTCTGCAATGAACTGGCTACTGCCCCTTCTAATTTTGCTTTAACCTTGGCTAACGCATCAATAAAAAAGTTGACCGTAGTGCCCGTGCCAACCCCAATAATCATATCATCTTCAATATAAGATAATGCTGCCTCTGCCACTGCACGTTTCATGTTATCATTTGACATTATTCTGACTCCTTTTTCCCCAAGTTTAGAGCATAATCATATAGCGCATTTTTACGACAGCCAGTGATATCAGCAGCTAATTGTGAGGCTTGTTTCACACTTAATTCAGCCAATAAAAGTGATAATATGCGCTTGGCTTCTTTTGGCAGTGCATCATCAAGTGCGGTTATCTGACAACCCTCTAGTATTAATACAAACTCGCCGCGCTGCTGCTGGCTATCATTCATGACCAGATTAAGCACTTCACTTAAAGTACCATCCAGAAATGTTTCATAGGTCTTGGTCATTTCACGAGCCAATACAATTCGTCGCTCACTTCCAAGAACGCGAACCATATCAGTCAGGCTTTCCACAATTCGATGAACCGCCTCATAAAAAATAACGGTTCTTGACTCTTCAAGAAATCGTTCTAACCGCTTACTTCGAGCATTGGATGCATTAGGCAAAAAACCTTCGAAAACAAAATGATCAGCCGCTATACCTGATGCAGAAAGTGCGGCAATCGCAGCACAAGCACCTGGGATCGGTACCACTGCAAAACCAGCAAGCCGTGCAGCTCGCACCAAAGGAAAACCCGGATCACAAATCAATGGCGTGCCTGCATCAGAAATCAGGGCAATTTTCCGTCCTGCATCCAAATGAGATAGAAACAGGTTCAAAACACTATGCTCATTGTGTTCATGCAAGGAAATAAGAGGTGTATTGATATCATACTCTTGCAGCAAGCGTTTACTGTGACGGGTGTCTTCAGCCGCAATAAGATCAACCTCACGCAAGGTGTCCAAAGCTCGGAGTGTAATATCTTTTAAATTACCAATTGGCGTCGCAACAATATAAAGGATGCCTGTTGCTATCATATCGCGCGTTCTTCTTTTTCACTGGCGACTATTTCACCCTTTAGAATAAAAATACCTGTTTTATCAACGCGAGCGAGATAATTTACTAAAGGCTCCATAGAGGGTAGACAAACTTCTGGAGCGATTTCGAGAAGAGGAAGTAAAACAAATGCGCGTGTCGTAATACCTGGATGAGGAATAATGAGTGTTGGCAGATTGACAGTTTCCAGACCATAAAGAAGAATATCCAAATCCAGCGTACGTGAGTCCCAACGGGCACCCTCACGGCGACGGCCATGCCGTTTTTCAAGCATTATTATCTCTTCAAAAAGCTCAGAAGGGCTTAAGTCGGTCTGAAGCTCAGCAACGGCATTTATATAATTTGGTTGCTGTTTTCCGCCCATCGGCGGTGTATTGTACAATGATGAATGAGATACCAATTTTGTTTGTGGAATTAAACCAAGTTGTTGAAGTGCTGATAGCACATGCTGTTTGGGGTCATCCAAATTACTGCCAAGACTAATATAAACAACTGCCATATCCTTATATCCTACCCTGTTAATTCATAACCTCATCGTTCATGCGGGCGCTAAACTTCGCATCTTGAAGTGCGTTGGGTATAGTCGCTGTCGCGTAATGTGAAATTGACAACAAATAACGAAAAATGCTCGTCATTGCGAGGAAGCGCAGCGACGAAGCAATCCAGTAGAAAGATCGTAAAATCAAGGAATTGACACTTATGATCATTCTGGATTGCTTCGTCGCTGCGCTTCCTCGCAATGACGCCTTCGTTGTTCCATATTTGTCACTATTTCTAATTACGCGACAGCGACTATATAGTCTTATCGTCCTCAGTCGGCAAAATCTCTACTACTTTCGGTTCCTTTGTTTTTTTCCGACGACCTTTCTTTTTCGGTTTTTTCAATAAAGCTTCAATCATCTCATCCCGACGCGCTTCATCTGCATCATAAAGTTCAGTCCACCATTGTGCCACTGAGGATAGGCCAGGCTCAACTTCGGCTCGAAGCAACAAGAAATCATATCCTAAACGAAAGCGATGCAGGACGAGCAAACCTTTTACACGATGAGGCCGACGTTTTTCTAAATGAAATTGTAATTGCCATATTTCACGAACCATATTAGTAAGGCGGCGGGGAATTGCTGTATGCTTGATTTGTTGAGCCAACACTTCATTTGCCGCCTGCTCATGTGCAACCATCATAGGTAATTCATCATTCAGCAACTCGAGGATACGTTGTTGCCGTGAATACCACAACATAGCAGCCAGCATAAAAGAAGGATTGATCCCTTTTCTATCTGCAATACGCGAATCGGTATTGCGTAACATCGTAATAAAGAAATTATCCGCTTCCTGATGAATATTCACGTCATGCAAAACTTTCTCAGTCATTGGAAATAAATAACTCAATAAATCATAACGCCGCAATAAAACGAACGCTTCTGCACCGAAACCTGATGACAATAACTTAAGTGCCTCATCAAATAATCTCGCTGGAGCAACATGTGTGAGTAAAGGGGCTGTTTCAGGAATTGCCGCTTTTGTATCGGGCTCAATAGAAAAACCAAGTTTTGCAGCAAAACGGATTGCACGTAAAATGCGAACGGGATCTTCCCGAAACCGTGTCAATGGGTCACCGATAATGCGCAATACGCCTGCTTCGATATCTTGCACGCCACCCATAAAATCGATGACACTAAAATCCATAATGTTGTAGTAAAGGGCATTTACCGTAAAGTCGCGGCGAATCACATCTTCGTTAATGCTGCCATATTGATTGTCACGTACTATCATGCCATGTTGATTATGCTGTTTTTCATCATCAGGAACAAAGCCGCCCTGTCTGAACGTAGCAACCTCAATGATTTCATTCCAAAAACGTACATGTACTAATCGGAAACGGCGCCCAATGATGATGGCACTACGAAATAAATCGTGAATCTGTTCTGGTTCTGCGTTTGTGGCAACATCAAAGTCTTGCGGCTCACGTCCCAATAATAAATCACGCACGCAGCCACCAACAAGGTAAACAGCAAATCCTGCTTCACGCAATCGGTATAAAACTTTTAACGCGTTAGGGCTAATTTGTTTGCGGGAAATAGGGTGAGCACTGCGGGGGATAATAACGGGTTCGGCAGGCAGCGAAAGAGCCGCTCCCGCTGGTTTGCTAAAAAAATTTTTGATCAGTTTTAATATCATAATTTCGATGTATTAGGTTTATCAGGGTGTGTCATTAGGAGAATAAATCCGCTGGAGTATAACACGCCCTTTAAATTACTGCCATCTAAACTGTTGCAGGAAGAGTTTGCTCGCGTCAGTTCTGTACAAACTGAAAACTCATGTTTTTTGAGTAAAATAACAAGATAGGTTATACTCGACAGAAATAATATTAAAGGGAATTTATTCCATGAATATTCAAGGACACTATGTGCTTATTACTGGCGGTGCATCCGGTCTTGGTGCTGAAACTGCTCATTTTTTAGCGCAGAAAGGAGCTCGCATCATTTTATTTGATCGCGATTTGTCAACTGCTAACCAGGTGGCAGAAGCACTCGGAGGGAAAGCCTACGAGGTTGACGTTGCCAATTCGGCATCTGTTGAACAAGCATTTAACGAGATGACAAAAGAAGCCATTTATCCACGAGTATGTATTAATTGCGCAGGTATTGCTCCGGCCAAACGCATGGTAGGCAAAGAAGGACCGATGGCACTCTCTGATTTTGAGCACGTCATACAGGTAAATTTGGTGGGTACTTTTAATGTCATGCGGATAGCGGCGGCCACGATGATGCAATTATTTCCGCTCATAGAAACATCTGAGCGCGGTGTCATTATCAATACAGCCTCTATCGCAGCGTATGAAGGGCAAATAGGTCAAACTGCCTACAGTGCATCTAAAGGTGGCGTGGTTGGAATGACATTACCCGCTGCTAGGGAATTGGCGCGATTTGGAATTCGGGTCATGACTATTGCGCCAGGAGTGATTTCAACACCGATGATGCAGGCAATGCCTCAAAAAGTGCAAGACACACTGGTAGAACAAGCTATTTTTCCTCCTCGTTTGGGTAAACCGGAGGAATATGCCATGTTGGCGCATCATATCATTGAAAATCCGCTGTTAAATGGCGAAGTAATCCGTCTCGACGGTGCAATGCGAATGATGTAAAAAAACTCTAATTTTGGGATATTATGTTAAAAGAATCGATTAATAATAAACTGCAAACGCTTATCGAGCGACATGAAGAAATTGGTGCCTTACTGGCTGATGCCAGTATTATCAGTCAACAAACTCGTTTTCGCGAATTATCTAAAGAATATGCGCAACTTGAACCACTGGTCACTTGCTATCTGCACTATCAAACGCTGATCCATGACTTAACGGCCACCGAAGAAATGTTGAAAGATGATGACCTCAGCGTACGAGAGTTAGCAGAGCAGGAACAACTGTCATTAAAACATCAGATTGCCGAATATGTCGATAAACTCCAATTACTGCTATTACCGAATGACCCCAATGACAGTCATGATATTTACCTAGAAATTCGTGCAGGCGCAGGCGGGGATGAAGCCTCTATTTTTGCAGGCGATCTCTTTCGTATGTATGGCCGTTATGCCGAACAAAGTCATTGGGTCGTGGATGTCTTAAGCGAAAGTCTGGGTGAACATGGCGGTTATAAAGAAATTATCGCTAAAATAAGTGGCCAGAATGTTTATGCTCAACTTAAATTTGAATCGGGCGCACATCGTGTGCAACGTGTACCTGAAACTGAAGCTCAGGGACGCGTCCATACCTCAACCTGTACAGTCGCTATCATGCCAGAGGTTGATGAAATTGATTCGATCGATATTAATCCTGCTGATTTGAAAGTCGATACTTATCGCGCTTCAGGTGCTGGCGGCCAGCATGTCAATAAAACAGAATCAGCCATTCGAATTACCCATATTCCAACCGGAACCATCGTTGAATGTCAGGAAGAACGGTCTCAACATAAAAATCGTGCCAAAGCAATGTCCTTACTGAAAGCTCGTATTCTTGATGCCGAGCAATCAAAACAACGAGTTGAGCAATCGCAAAAACGCAAAACCTTGGTTGGAACAGGCGATCGCTCCGAGCGTATACGTACCTATAATTACCCGCAAGGGCGACTAACTGACCATCGCATTAATCTCACGCTCTATAAATTATCAGACATTATGCAAGGCGAGTTAGCACAGGTGATTGATCCCCTGATTCGAGAGTATCAAGCAGACCTTTTGATGGAAATGGCCGAACAACATGGTGAAGATTAGACTGATTGAGGCACTTGCGATAGGACAAGAGCATACCCTGTCTCGTTACGAATCTAAACTATTGCTTGCTCATGTTCTCAAAGTCAAACCATCATGGCTCGATACCTGGCCCGAAAATATCTTGACACAAAGCCAGCAAAATGG
The DNA here is from genome assembly GCA_013043985.1 of Legionellales bacterium. Lineage (GTDB taxonomy): Bacteria > Pseudomonadota > Gammaproteobacteria > UBA1113 > UBA1113 > JABEVJ01. The sequence goes on from JABEVJ010000224.1 coordinate 8,156, forward strand.
TTTCTTAAACCTCTGCCAACGTTTCCAAGCAGGTGAACCGATTGCTTATTTGTTAGGAGAATGCCCCTTTTGGTCATTGACATTAAGAGTCAGCCCCGATACGCTTATTCCGCGACCCGAAACTGAGCATCTGGTTGAATGGGTATTGGATCATTTCACAGATGAATTGGCATTAACGGTTGCTGATTTAGGAACAGGCTCTGGTGCAATCGCTCTGGCGCTGAAACTTGAGCGTCCCTCCTGGCACATTATTGCAACCGATAGTTCGGAAGCAGCATTGGCAATTGCCAAATCAAATGCCCAGTGTCTGGAGCGTGACAATCCAGCCAACCCAAGAGTGGATTGGCGGCTAGGTTCGTGGTTTGAGGCTTTGCAGGGAACTCAATGTGATATCATCGTGA
>JABEVJ010000225.1 GCA_013043985.1 Legionellales bacterium
TGAGGCGAATAGCAAGCTATTTAACGAAAACAAGAACCAATTTTTACCGATTACACTCTTTTTGCAGCCAAAGAACCAATTGTCAACAGACCCTAAGCCATATTCAATTGCAGGCGAACATAAGGACCTTGGAAACCAAAATTTTGTCTGCTGACCTGGCTATTTACGTTAAAAATATCTTGCGTATCATTTTCAGTGGCATCGAAATAATTCGTTGCCTGGTAGCCTAGTTGAACATCCATGGAGGTTGATGCAGAAAGTTCCTGTTGATAGTTAATACCAAGTTTCGCATCTAACTCAGGAACCACATACCAGCTTTTATCAAGCGTGGTGGTCGTGGGTAAATTGCCTGTGGTTTGTGTGACGATGTTGGCATTGTCATACCCAAACTCAAGCGAGCCACCAAGCGTGGCAACCAGCGTGAGGTTTGGAAGAATCATTGCAGAAAGATCCATTCCCGCTCTTGGTCCTAATCCTTCATAATGTGAGCTGATTTGGGCAGTCGCCTGAGTATGATTGGTTTGAGTTGGATTATTGTAATAAGTAGAGTTGTCACGCGTGTCTAAATCGGCATAGCGCAGCCCGCCAAAGGGATGAATATTGAAAATTTTACCAATATGCATATTCTGGCCAAAAACAAGATCAGTACCATTATAAAGCTGATCGGATTCGCCTTTAATTTGATCAATAAAATCACGACGGGTGGGGAGTAAATTAAAAGGTTCTACAAAAGTTTGACCAGCAAAAATAGTCGAATTATTACTATCCTCCATATCCGCATGTACGTATGCTAAGGTCACATCGCGATCGGTGCCTGCAAAATGATACGTGGCATCTAACTCAAGATTACCGTGATAAGCGGAATCAACCGTTTCATTCGATAGGGTTGTACTTGATGCTGAATCTGTCATTATCTGTGCATATTGGTATTCTGGTGAACTGGCTTTAACATATAAATATTCAATACCAATCGACCAAAAGCTAGCATCTTCCCAGGCTATTAAAGGTGTTCCCGTTGGAATGAGCATAGGATTGCCCGCAGCACCTGCCAATGCATTTGAGCTTAAACCGAGAGTCAATAGTGCAAAAGTAATTTTTTTAAACATGTAAAGTTATCCTCTAGATAAAACTAAGCTGTGAACGTATATAGATCCCATGATAGCCAAAACTTGCATTTTTCACGGTGCTATTGACGTAGACAGTGTCAAAATAGTCATGTTCATCAGCATTGAAGTAATTAACAACTTGCTCACCAAATTGCAGATCAAGACCCGTTTTTGTATTCAAGTTCGCATGATAATTAATCCCATACGAGCCATCCAGCTCAGGAATGACACTAAAAATTTCAGCATTTTTATTATTGATATAAGTACTGGAACCACCTTGCTGCACATTGGTGCCGATTTGATAGTTCTCATTCAGGTTACCCAATAACAATGACGTTCCAAATGAGCCAACGAGCGAAAATCCATACCAAAGACGAATGTTGGCATCTATCCCTGCCCGGGGCCCAATACCGTTAAAGGTGCTATCGCTGGTAAATTTGTTTTCCTGACCATCGTCTTGTATATATTTAGCCACCCCTACAATATCAATTTTGCCATAACGTAAACCTGCGAAAGGGTGGAGCGTCAATCTTTCTCCAACTGTGAGTAATTGGCCCACAATCAAATCAGCCGCACGATAATGATAAGTAGCTGTTCCGTAAGCTGAGCCGCCATCTGTAATGGTGAGTGGGTTGTTTCGCCCATTAATACCGTAGAGTATGGTATCAGGAGAAACTTGATATTGCTCAGTATCAGACATATTGAGATCGGTGTAGGAGAATCGGACATCGCGGCCTGTATCAGCAAATTGGTAAGCAACATCTGCCTCCCAGCCCCAATCGTGCTCATTATCAACGGATTCATTATGATAGATGGTTGAGCCATCGGGTTGTATTAAGGCACCTTGTACAAATTGAAATTTATCAATAGGCATCATCATTTGAGCTTCAAGCCCAATTGCCCATTCACCTGCAGTTTCCGGTGCCATAAGCACAAGGCCTGTAGGTTGTGCAACCAAATCCCCTGGCTCAGCGGCAAAAACTAATTCAGGAAGAGCACAAAAGAAAAAAGGAATTATTAAAGTTATTTTTTTGAACATTTTCATTCTTTTACCATCAATTATAAAAGGCACATAAAAAAGGCCTAACCGAAGTTAAGCCTTTTTTCCGAAACCTAAAACAGATTATGCAACGTTCAATTGCAGTCTGAGATATGGTCCGTTGTAGTTGAAGTCTGTTGTATTATCAACACTGTTTACAGCAAATGAATCATGGAAATCATTGCTTTCAGCATTAAAGTAATTAACAACTTCATAACCAACCTGAATGTTCATTGAGGTGTTTGGATTGAATGCGTACATATAATCCAAGCCTAATTTCGCATCAAATTCTGGAACAACCGCAGTGTAGCTGTCATTATCGATATCATCTGGTATAAAACCAACTTCTGCTGCGTTAAAATCTGATTGCATGTTACCAACAAGCAATGCACCAGCGAAAGTACCAACGATAGAGAAGTTATTACCAAAGTGTACAGCGGCATCAATACCAGCACGTGGGCCAGCACCTGTGAATTCACTGTGTTCTTTGTAAATGCCAGTAACAGTTTCAACATCTGTTACTTCGTTGTCATTTTCGTAGGTTGCTTTGTTGGTGGTGTCGATATCAGCAAATTGCACACCGCCGAATGGATGTAACGAAACACGGTCACCGATTGTCAGCAATTGACCGAAGGTCAACGTAGCTGCATTTAATGTTTGATCAACATCGGCTTCTGCTTCATTAGTACCAAGGCTATCTGCACCAGCAATATCAAGTATACCATCAACGTCAGGCGCGGATACTGAATCATTACCATCTTGGTTCAGATAGGTATAAGATGCAGAAATATCACGGCTGCTACCAGGGAACATATAGCTCACATCAACTTCACCGCCCCAGTTCCAGTTATTGGAAGCTGATTCGTTATCAAACTGAAATTCACCATCATCGTTGAGTCCACCATCAACAGTAGCATATTGGAAGTTTGTGTTGGATTCCATATATAAGGCTTCCAATCCAAAGCTCCATGTTCCTGTGCTGTCTGGAGCAATTACAGGGGTTCCTGTTGGGGCAACCATATTGTTACCAGGGGCACCTGCAAATGCTATTGAACTTAAACCAATCATTGCTAAAGCTAAAGTAATACGTTTAGTCATCGCGTCAATCTTCCTTCTTAAGATTTAACATCATTGATGTCGCGTACTGCGGCGCGACTTACCCAATTAAGTCACGGTCGGCAAACTATAGCGTTAAAGACAGTTAGCTGATCGCAACGTCTTAATCATATGCCTAATATGGGGGTAATCTCAAGTGAAATGATCAATTTTTTGTAATTATATTGTTTTATTTAAGTCATTTTTTAACCACATGTATTTTTTTTGGCTTAAATACCAGTGTTTTGTTTAATTAATCAACGAACGCTTGGTCACGTTCAGTAAAAAATAGCGTTTTTTAGGAGAGTAAAATTTATTGTCGTTTTTGAATGACCGTTGAATGAGGAAATTGTATAATGCTGTCGCGTAATGTATTCTGCAGAGTAAAAGGTACGATAATGAAACGTGAAAATTTGTTTTTGGGTGTGATATTAACTTTATTATCCTGTTTTATTTATGGAGTTCAAACGGTGATAATAAAATTCTACTCGGCAGCATTGCCTCCTTTACCCGTGCTCATTTTTATTCAAAGTATAACCTCTTTTGTCTTAATGCTGCCTTTTTTAGCGAATAAAACTGTGTTGAAGAATGCATTGGTATTTAATGATGTTCCTTTGCACTTGTTAAGAACAATCTTTAGCTTGAGCATTTCCTATATGCTATTTTATGCAGTGACTTTTGTGCCATTGATCAACGCCACGCTGTTAGTCAACACTGCACCTCTTTTTGTTCCGTTATTTGCCTATTTGTTTTTATCTCACAAAATTAATCATAGGCTTTGGTTTCCTTTGCTGCTAGGTTTTACCGGAGTTGTACTGGTTTTGCATCCAGCTAGCGGAGATTTGCATCCCGCATTGTTGCTGGCGTTGGGAGCCGGAATGTGTTGGGCTTCGAGCATGTTGTCAGTTCGCCGCTTGTCAATGAGGAATACCACTCAGACGATCACATTATATTTTGCCTTATTTTCGACTATTTTTTCTGGCGTTATTTCCATTACCTTCTGGGAACCCATTTCGTTCTTTGCATTATCAGTCTGTGTATTGCTGGGGGTGTTATATTTTTTAATTCAATATACGGCAACATGGGCACTTAAACATGCAGGCGCACAGCTATTTGGTGTTTTATCTTACAGTAGTGTGGTTTATGCGAGTATTTTTTCAATTGTGTTCTGGCAGCAGATTCCCTCGTATTTCATGATACTGGGTATGGTCTGTATCGTAATGGGCGGCATCATGTCCATTTTGGTAGAGTATCGTAAACAATCTGAGCAAAAAGGGCTTGAAACGATGTCGGCATCGTAGCTCGCTTGATATTCCTTACGCCGCAAAGGCCACATCAGCGGCATCGAGAGTTTGCTGAATTTCAGTTACCCCGTGCATGATCGAAACAAAACCTGCTTCGAATGCTGAAGGTGCGAGATAGATTCCTTGGTTCAGCATAGCGTGAAAAAAGCCATTGAAGCGTGTGGTATCACTCGCCATGACTTGTTTAAAACGGGTAATCTGGGGTTCGGCACTGAAAAAAAGCCCAAACATGCCGCACACATGATTGGTTGTGAATGGAACCTCATGATGCGCAGCAATGGTTCGTAAACCCTGTATGAGAGTTTCTGTTGTGTTTGCAAGTTGAGTATAAAACTCAGGCTGGTCGAGTAAGGTAAGTGTGGCCAGGCCTGCTGCCATGGCAATGGGATTACCTGATAAGGTTCCAGCTTGGTACACCGTGCCTAATGGTGATAAATGCGACATGATTTCCCGTTTTCCGCCAAATGCGCCAACGGGCATTCCTCCACCGATAATTTTCCCCAGCGTTGTCAAATCTGGCTTAATGTTGTACAGCGCTTGAGCACCACCATGAGCAACACGAAAACCAGTCATCACTTCATCAAAAATAAGCACGCTGCCAAATTGATCACATAGTGCTCTTACTTTGGCTAGAAAACCTGGCTCAGGCAAAATGCAATTCATATTGCCCGCAATGGGCTCGATAATCACGCACGCAATCTGTTCATGATATCGCTCAAAGAGTTGTTGAACCTGTTCTGGATTATTAAACTCAGCTAAGAGGGTATGCTCTACAAAACTTGCGGGCACACCTGCTGAACTGGGTGTGCCAAAGGTCAGGTTTCCCGAACCTGCCTGAACCAGCAGGGCATCGGCATGACCATGATAACAACCAATAAACTTAATGATTTTGTCACGCTTTGTATAGCCCCGAGCCAAACGGATAGCACTCATGGTAGCTTCTGTACCAGAGCTGACCATGCGCACCATGTCAATATTGGGCATAACCTGAATAATTTTTTCTGCTAGTAGGAGCTCCAACTCACAGGGTGCGCCAAAGCTTAAACCCAATGGCAAAACTTCTTGAATGGCTGCAATGACAGTGGGGTGGGCGTGTCCAAGAATCATAGGTCCCCACGAACCAACATAATCAATGTATTTATTGCCATCAATATCAGTCAAGTAGGCACCCTGTGCTTTTTTGATGACAACGGGGGTACCGCCCACGCCTCTGAAGGCGCGGACGGGTGAGTTGACTCCGCCGGGAATAACCGATTGAGCTTTTTCAAAGTAAAGAGCAGAATTTGACATATTGACCCTATTGATAATAATACCCGTTTTGATAATACTGATCGTGATCATTCCAGTTTTGACCGATTTGTTCGCCAGCAAAACCACCTGCTGCGGCACCTACAATAGTGCCTGCTGTGCTGCCGCCTGATACTGCACTGCCAAGAGCACCACCAGCGACCACGCCAGTAAGCATCCCAGCCGTTCCTTGTTGATCAGATGTACAACCAACGACACTTAATCCTAAAATACCAGCAAGTATTGATGCCATTATAAATCTTTTCATGATCCTTGTCTCCTATTGGAAGCTGCGAATTGAATGAGCTTTTACCGGGAGGTATGCTCAATCAATTGTGCATATAGTAAACATAGTTTCATTTTTGTACTTTTGCTAGTTTTGCCTTGACTACCTACTCCCCTTCCAATCCTTGAATTGACTTCACACTGCCCCATTGGCGGCAGCTTGGGCACTGCCAATGCAAGACTTTTCCGGCATAACCACAATTTTCACAACGATAAACAGGTTTTAGCATAATGAGTTGCTGAGTAATGTTAAATAAGAGTTGCAAATTATATTTCGCGGTATCGGCAGACAGGAGTTTTTGCAATTCAATTAAACGGCTGAGGCCTGATAGCGATGGCTTTGCATACAGTTGCTCTGTAACAAACTCAGAGGCAGCTAATGCTCCCTGCTCCTGCAAAATACGTTCAGATAAAACCAGCACCAAGCTCAAACGGGGTGCCTGGTTTTGGTAACGATGTAACAGTTGATAATACTCCTCGGATTGCCCCAACTTTTCATAGCATTCACCTAAGGGTTTGATAACCTCAGTGAGAAACCAGATATCTTGGTCAGCGACGCGGCGGAAGCACTTAATGGCCTGTTTATAGTCCTGCTGCTCCATATCCCAGCTACCCTGGAGCAAGCTTGCCCGGACACAGTTTTTATCGCTAACAAGAGCCAGTTTCAGGTATTTTGCAGCTTGTTCGGAACCAAAACGGAGACGGGAGTCTATTGCAAGCTCACAGTTATAATGAGCAATACGGGCAAATAGAGGCTCATTACTTACTTGCTGATATTTTTCAGCTGTTTGGATGGCGCGCACCCATTCTTTTTCTTGTTCATAAATATCAAGCAACATTTTCAGAGCAGGAATTTGAAACTCTCCGCTTTGTACCACGTCAAGTAAAAGACGTTCAGCTCTATCTAACACGCCAGCACGCAAATAATCTTCACCTAAAGCTAATGTCGCCTGTGTTCGTTGTTTTTTACTGAGTTGCGGTTTTGCAATTAAATTTTGATGGATGCGGATAGCGCGGTCGACCTCACCCCGTCGCCGAAACAAGTGTCCGAGGGCAAGATGTGTTTCGACGGTTTCACTATCTACCTCAAGCAGTTTGATAAAAATATCTACCGCTTTATCGGGTTGCTCACCAAGTAAATAGTTAAGACCCAGCAAATAATCTTCAGAAAATGGGTTGTATGAATTACCTTGTGATTTTTGACGCCCATTATTCCAGACCAAGTATCCTATAAAAAGGAGGGTGAGGATGGCAAGCAGTAAATACGGCAAGTTCATTTTTATAACTCATTTAGCTCGCTGGGTAATGATTTTTTGAAACTGAGTAGCTCATGTTCGAGCTGCTTAATTTTATGACGTCCCAGATAAGCTTTTCGTTTTAACTTCAGAACCCAGCCTAAGCTAAATAAAATACCAATTACCATTCCAACGACAAGAGTTGTGACTAAAAGCAGGGAGAGAGGCATACTGGCTGTGCCAATATAATAATTGATATTGACGGTCGTGGCATTTAAGCAGGCAAAGGTAAAGCCGAAGACAATAATGAGCATCAGAAACAAATAGCGGACAACTCTCATGGGGCATCTCATGGTAAATAAATAGGAGTATAAGCTTTTCAAGAGATGAACTCAAAACTTTAGATGACGAAAGGGGTGTATACATAGTCGCTGTCGCGTAATGTGGTTTAATAGTGCGCCAATATGAAATTAGCAACAAATAACGAAAAGTGCTCGTCATTGCGAGGAAGCGCAGCGACGAAGCAATCCAGTCGAAAGAGCGTAAAATCAA
>JABEVJ010000015.1 GCA_013043985.1 Legionellales bacterium
GGCTTATAGCTGTTTTAACAGCTTAAAAACTGAAATTGAGCGAGTTTTATGCGAAGTGGGCATGAAATACAAGATAACTTTTGCGTAAGTACTTATGCTTATGACAGCCTTAGCATCGAGCATCGTTTTTTATCCAATGTTGTCAAATTATTGCCGATTACGTTCAGTCGATGGATCAATTTACGCCGTTGGTTACGTGCAAGCGGGCAATACGATGAAGGGCAATATGCGTATCTTTTCGATAATGCTGATGATGGTTTCCGGCTTCACCGCAAGATGGGGTTTGATATGACCTATTTTATTGAGAAAGAACCTGCCTATATCAGAACAGCAGTTGCAATGTATTTACTGCACCGGCTTGAACTCATCATGAATACCCACGCTGAGTTACTCAGTATTTACATGGATGAGGCATGGAAATTTTTAAGTGATCCCTACTGGCAAGGTGTAATGGCAGATTTTTTCGCAAAAATCCGCAGTAAAAACGCGCACTTTATTTTTGCTACCCAAACCCCTGAGACCATCTTGGAATCCAAAATTCACCCCGTCATCATGGCTAATACGGCCACCATGGTTTTATTTACCAATAACAGTGCCGTGGAGGAAACCTATAAAAATGGATTGCATTTGACACAGCAGGAATTTGAGGCCATCAAAGATACCGAAGAGTCAAGACGCTTATTTTTAGTTAAGCAGCGCAACGAATCGTTAATGTGTCGTTTGAATTTAAGCGGATTAACTGAGGAGTTGATGATCTTATCCCCCAGTGAAGACGAGGTCAAATTGGGCGATAAAATCCGTGCCGAGGTGGGCGATGATCCGGCACTATGGATTCCGCGCGTTTTCGCCGAGCGAAAAAATGCAGCGAAAGAAAGCCAAGAAAAAAATCGGAGCGTGTTATGAGAAAAAACTATCGGATAAAAAAACTCTTTTTTATATTCGGCCTATTTTCATTCAGTCCGTGCGTGTTAGCTGCCAGTGTGATGGGAACAACGCCCGCAGCACCGCTCTTTGTACTTGACACAAATAGTGTCGATAGTTTGACGCAGCTTAAATCAGAGGTACAAGAGCTTAGTGATCAATATACTCAGCTCACAGAGATGTATACCAGCCTTCAAAATATCGACACGAGCGGTCAAAATATTCACGGCGATTTAAACGGTTTATTTAAAATAAATGGCCAGTCAGTTGGCGAGCTGTATAACAACATTAGCAGTGAATCAGATAGCTGGAAATGGACAGAGAGCACCTGGGATAAAGAACTTCAAAGCCTCTCAGGTGGAAATAATGATCGTTACAAAGAACTAAAAAAACAATATGAAGCCTATTATCCCAATGTGATGACAAAAGATACCTATGCAAAAGGCAGTACACCAGAAGCGGCTCAAGCCTATGCACAGGCAAGTGCGGTGAATCAAACTGCATTGACAGAGGCGACCTATCAATTTTCTGATTTAAATAACCGCCTGAGTGAAATACAAAATCTTTCAAAACAAATCGGCTCTGCCACCACCGAAAAAGAGGCATTGGATTTAAATTCCAAGCTGGCTGTACAGCAAGCCTACATACAAGTTGAAATGCTCCGTATGCAAACGCTGGTTAATCAACAAGTCGGGCAAGTTCAGGCAGAAAAACTGGAAGGACAAGCGGGAGCAAGCAATTATTATTCCGATCATTTACCGACTAACTAAAGAGGTCATTATGAAAAAAATAGCATGTTTTTTTATTGTAACGAGTCTCGTTGCGCTGGCTGGATGTTCCAGCAGCACAACGTTAAAAGCACCGTGCCCCAATTACGGTGCGAGCTGCGCCAAGCAGCCAATAAACAGTTGGGATTACAAAACCGTCTAACTATGAAGGAAAAGACACATGAAAATGAATCGTAAAACGTTAGTGAAAGTAGCAGGGATTAGTTTAATCGCAGGGGCACTCTGTGCCTGTTCGCATCAAAACCCACTGACAAAGGATAAGCAAAATACCCATGATGCCGTGGTGTTTTTGTATAACGTTGCGACTAAAGCGCAGCCAGTCATTGATCGCCAATATCCGCAATACAATATCAACGATGGGGCAGCTTTTTACATTCTTTGCATGAGTAATGCATCACGTGTGCGAAGCCTGCCTGAAGCGTGCGAGCGTTTTTATCAGGATATGGCAAACGTTGCGAAAATGGAAAAAGATTCGCCTTATCGGAGTGTGAACCTTGCCGATATCACCGATGCGACTATGTGGCATAACCTGCAACCTTCCTATGAAGAGTACCAGTCCAACAACGCGGATTTCTATTCTGAAACGCTGCCTACCCATTAACTAACAAAAGCAAGCACTGACCATGACAACCATGACAACTGGCAACGTGATAACGGGGATGTTTACCCAAATACAAAGCTTGCTGACTAACTATACCAGTGAGGGATATCAAGCCCTCAGTAGTACATTAGCTATTCCTTTGGGTGCGGCCATATCGCTCTATATTGTGTTGATGGGTTTTGCCATCTCACAAGGCTTTGTTGAAATGAAAATGAAAGAGTTGGTTGTTGCTTCACTCAAAATTGCTGTTGTTTATACGGCAGCGATGAATTGGGATTTTGTTAATACCTATTTTATTGCATTGATTAACAGCGTTGTAACGGATGTAAGTAATGTCATGGTGAGTGTAGGAGGCAGTGATATCACTCGCAGTAATGATGGTGTTTCCGATGGGTTACAGACTCTTTTAAACCGAGTGATGGAGTTAGCACAGGCGTATTCAAAAAAAGGCGGAGTAACGGACTGGATGCCTTGCATCGAGTCGCTGGTTATTGAATTTTTGGGTTTAATTGTAGTAACGCTCGCTTCGGCTGAAATTTTAATTGCGCTCACCTTTATGGATATATTGTTTGCCATGACCCCGTTAATGGTGATTTTTTATTTTTTTACACCTACAAAATCGATGTTTGAGCACTGGCTCAATTTAATTTTCGGTAATGGTATGGCGATTATTCTCGTTTCCTCTGTCGCTGGGCTGGTTTTGGTCATGATGAGTTGGGTATTTCCAGAGCTGATGCCAAATTCCAAAGACTTAACGTTTATGGCCTCAGGAGCAGCCGCCGTTATCAGCTTTGTTTCTATTCTTTTATTGTTTAAAGCGGCTGGAGTGGGTCGCGCACTGGCGGGGGGGACATCCAGTGCCTCAGGTTTGGCAGCGATGGTTGTGCTGGGGGGAATGGCATTCGCTGTTAAAAAAATTAAAGACCTTTATCCCCGTAAAAATGGTAATAAAAATAATAATAACAATGAGCAAAAAGGCGGAAAGGGCGGGCAGATAGCACGATTGGCTCGTGCCCGTTTGCGTAATAAACAACAAGACGATCAATACAATGGAAAAGGAAAATAAGGCGATGTCACTGTTTAAAAAAAGAGGCGGGCAACCCGTTACCGCTATTCAAAAAGACGAGAAAATTTTCTCTGAGGCAACAAGTTGGGCAGATGATATTCATGCATCACATACCGCTAAAATCGCGCATTATCAACTCGTTACCTTAGGGTTAGTCGTGGTTTCGGTATCGCTAGCGATAGCCATTGCAAGCATGATGCCTCTGCAAAAAATACAATTAGTCGTTGCGCATCAATCCAGTGACGGTGTGATGTGGCTGGATGCCCCGAGCAGCGTACAAGCAAAACCGACCGAGGCACAAACAGAAAGCGAGATAGTCAACTATGTCACCAATCGCGAAAGTTACAGTGCTTTTTCGTATGACTACCAATACAAGCTGATTAATTTAATGAGCAGCAATGAGATTGCAAAACAATATCGGAGCGAGCAAAGCCCCAGTAATCCGATTTCACCGATTGAGCTATTACACGATGAAGGTACGCGCACTGCGCATGTTGAGGATGTCATGTTCATCGATAATATTAATCTTAACCAAAATACCACTAAACACGAAACCGACCATCAAAATTTAGCACAGGTCAATTTTACGCTGACGACAAAAAATAAGAATAGCAGCACCACTACGCCTTATACCGCTTTAATTTCATGGAGCTATCGCGGTACGCCAGATGACCCGCAAGCAAAATGGCAGAACTGGGATGGCTTTACTGTCACCAAATACAAAATTACTCAACGTAGTCTTGACGAAAAATAACTTTTTTATGGAGCGTTTCACAATGAAAAAATTAACACTTGGGATAATTACTTTTTTGAGTTTAAGTTTTGTTACTGCTGGCATGGCATCCAATCCACCCCGCGCTTTATCGTCTGACTCACGGATTAAAGTCGTGGCCTATGATCAAAACCAAGTCGTACCCGTGCAAATGAATCTGATGACCAATACACAATTTATTCTCAATCAGGATGAACACATACTGGATGTGCAATCCGGTGATGCGACTGCTTGGATCATGGATAATCACAACGAACCCCCTTATATGTTTTTTTTGAAGCCTGTCATTGCAGGTTCAAATACCAATGTAACGGTTGTGACTGACAAGCGGATTTATTATTTTCGTTTAGTCAGCTCGCCGGATATTAACCCTCGCAATGCAGCCTATGCGGTTCGCTTTATTTATCCTGATGAAGAAAAAGCAAAAATGCTGAAAGAGCAGGCAGCCACCTTGAATTTATCGAAAGACCCTAATGCCTATAACTGGGGTTACAGTTTTAGCGGCTCAAAGAATATTTTACCGCTCCATGTTTTCGATGATGGACAATTTACCTATATGCAACTTAGACCAGGCCAACCCGTTCCAGCCATTTTTGCCGTGGATAACTGGGTAGGGCAAGAGTCAGTGGTGAACTTTAGGCGTCAAGGCGATTACCTCGTAATTGAACGCACAGCTCCTCAGTTTACCTTACGAGCGGGGCAGTATGATGTTGTCAGTATTTTTAATGATGTGACGGTAAAAAAAATATGGAATAACGGAAGGAGCGTATAAATGAGCGAGCCATATAACGCACGGGAAGACAAAGAGCCGGACGAAGAAAAAAAAACGACTGCACCTCATCCGATGAGTGATATTTCAAAAGTTAGCAAAAAAGGCTCGCCTTTTGCGATTTTAGGGTGGGGTGTGTTAGGCGTGATTGTTCTGTTAATTTTATTTAGCTCGTTTTTGCATTCAGGTAAAAAAGAAAAGCTAAATAGTGATCTACAAACCAATGCTGATTATAAAAGGCAATTAGCGGAAAACATGGCTGCTATTCAGCAAGCAAAAAAAGCGGATTCGCAGACAACTCAGGCAGTTTCAAATCAGCAGACAGCGCAACCCGTGCAACCCCAAAAACCTGAGCCGACACCGGAGCAGCTCGCTGATTTTCAAGCAAGACTACAAGTAGCGCAGCAAAGGCAAGCGCAGGAGGAGGCAGATTTTCAAGCTCGATTAAAAGCACCTACTAGCTTGCTAATTAATCCGCCATCAGCAAATCAGGCAAGTGCGCAGGGCGCAGCAACAGGGCAGGGTACAGCACAAGCGGTTTTTGCAGGTAGTGGGGCAAATAGCAGTTTTGGTAATCAACGTACCGATGTTGTGACAGTCAGTGCAATGCAAATAGCACACCCTGATTCAACAGTTGCCTCCGGTGAGTTGGTACAAGCTATTCTTGAAACGCCGATTAATTCCGATTTGCCTGGAATGGTGCGAGCTGTCACTTCGCAACCTGTTTATGCTTACACAGGCAATACCCCTCTGATTCCGGCGGGTTCGCGCCTGATTGGTCAATATTCTGCTGGCATTGTACAAGGTCAATCTCGTGTGATGGTGGTGTGGAATCGTGTCATTTGTAACCGCTCGATAAACCGCCCCTACCGAAACGTAATGAATTCTGATAGGTTATTTTTCATTTAATTTCAGGAAGCAGCTTTTGTTGGCAGTGATAA
>JABEVJ010000226.1 GCA_013043985.1 Legionellales bacterium
AAGCGTTTCATATTTAGGGATTTATGACGCCGCTATTTTTCGTCATATGAAACGATTAAAACCAGCAATAGTTATTCATATTGTGCAGTTTTAATCGTTGAATAGGGCGGAAAAGAGCAAGTCAAAAACCCTAAATATGAAACGCTTCGGGTATATCACCTACGCCGCATAGCGATGTTCAAGAATAAAATTTTGTAAATCTCTCACTTCTAGACCGCCGGGATTAATTTTGATAACTCGATCAATTGATTGTTCTACGGGTTTAGTCATATGCTTCTTTAAGAAGGAATAAAATTTCGGTTCTGAGATAAGAATAAGAGTAGAGCAACCCATTAGCCGCATTGACTCCTCCATCGTTTCGGCCACTTTGATGGCAAAACGGTTTTTTTCAGTATCTTTTATTGAGGTGCGCATTGAATATGCGCCGTGTGAATCGCCTCTTGTCTTATAGTGTCCTGGTCTATCTGACAAAAGCTCACTAATTTTTAGTCTGTTTTCCGGATGGTCGAGCTCCTTAATCAGCTCAAGATGACAATTTCCTTTGTCACTAAATATTTTAACTGTAGTCGCATTAGCAAGAATGATCAGCTTATTTTTCATAATGATTACCCTCGTGATAAAAATGCTCTCTATCAATTTAAGTCTAGTACATCTTCAATCTTTTTGAGGGGCGAAAGAGATCTATTAAAGCTAAAGCCACTTTCGCCAACGAAACACCATCAACATACTGAAAGACAGACAAATCATAATCCCTATCGTATAATAATAAGCGTCGGTTCGGTGCAAAATGGGCATATTAACAAAATTCATACCAAAAATTCCGGTAATCAACGTCAAAGGTAAAAATACGCACGATATAATCGCTAGAACACGTAAAACTTCATTATTCCGATGCGATAGCACCGAATAGTGTAACTGGATTAGGGTATCCAGATTTGAGGCAAGTTTTTGTGTAAAACGAATGCATCGCTCAATATGATCGCCCAAATCGTTCAAATTAATGGTGAGTTGCTGTTGTGGCGTATGATGGGCGTACTGTTGCCAATCTTCAATGACATCCTCTTGCTCTTCGCACCACACTGTGAGCTGATCCATCGTGCTTTTGAAAAGCATAAATTCATTCCAGGCCGTAAACTGGGTCGCTTGTTCCAACATTAAATGTTGCCATTCATTGATTTGTACGGTCAGTGGGTTACGTAACAATAAAGTTTGTTCAGTAACGGTATGCAAAATTTTATAAAGCAAATCTGCTGGGTTAAGTATGACCAGACGTGACCCGTTGCGCTTAATAAAATCTTTGACTTTATCAACTACAGGATCATGAGAGTCATATACAGTAAGCAAGACAGTTTCAAAACAAAAACTGACTATTGAGGTTGGGTTAAGGCTAACTTTCGGGATTTTCATATCAAATTGCCCGGTTGCCACACTACGAAATACAATCATTTGATATTCTTCGGTGCTATCAAAAAAAGAAGGGTGCTCACTATTCAGTGCGTCTTTAATATGCTGTTCATTTATTACATTTTGAGTCAGCGACTGTAACATTGGCAACTTATCTGCTAATTGCTCGCGTGGAATCGTTATCCATGTAAAGCCGTCCTCATTCATTCCCTTGTAATCAGATAGCGGCAAACAGGTCATTTGAGAACCTATGCTCCAGGCTTCACTCTCATCTATCATTCTTTTAATCCCTCCTTGTTAATCTGAGCTCAGTTCTCGCATTATCATCTATTGCAAAATACTTGACAAGCCATGGTAATGTACTTGCAAGTGTTTCCTGTAATTCCCAAGGAGGGTTAATAATCACCATACCACAGCCATTGAGTGTTTTTGCATCGTTATCATTGCGGCGTAATAATTCAACTATGAGGAATTGATGGGGAACGAATGACTGCAAAACCTCATGAAATGCACGGACTGGCGGACGATGTTTAATCGGATACCAGATAGCATAAGTACCCTGTTGAAAACGATGTAATGCTGTTTTCAAGGCCTCGCTAATCTGTTGAAACTCACGTTCTTTTTCAAATGGAGGATCAATTAAGACTAAACCTCGTTTTTCCTTTAAGGGTAAAAAAGCTTTCATGGCCAAATAAGCATCTTGTTCATGAAGGGCAACTCGTTTGTCATACTTTGCATCAAGGTTACGTTGAAGCCAACGATACGTTTCAGGATGGCTATCACAAGCAATTAAACTATCATGTTCACGCAAATAATGCTTAATAATATAGGGAGAGCCTGGGTAGTGCTGTAATTTATCGGGTAAACCCTGACATTGTTTAATCAGTGCAAGATAGGAAGCAAAGGCGGGAGGAACCTCTTTTAAATGAATGAGGCGCGCTATCCCTTCTTGATATTCCTGTGTTTTTTGTGATCTTTCAGTGCTGAGATCGTAAAATCCAGCCCCGGCATGAGTATCAAGCACACCAAAGGGCGTGGGTTTTTGAGACAGTTTTTCAAGTAGGAGGACGAGGATCCAGTGTTTAAACACATCAGAGACCCCTCCTGCGTGGAAAGCATGTTGATAGTTCATTTATGTCCTTTTATTCTGGCATGGC
This sequence comes from Legionellales bacterium, assembly GCA_013043985.1. Classification (GTDB taxonomy): domain Bacteria; phylum Pseudomonadota; class Gammaproteobacteria; order UBA1113; family UBA1113; genus JABEVJ01. Next base: position 2,562 of record JABEVJ010000226.1, read on the forward strand.
GCAATGTTAGCTGTTTGTGCAGCTTAGCTTTATCGCTTCCTGCATTTTTTGAATCTGCTCTTGCCGCTCTTGATCGTTAAAATACTTATACTGTCCAGAAGGAGAAACCGTATAAACCCGACGTCCGGTTTGCTGAAGTGTCGCTAAATTTTTCTGAGCTTCTGCGCAATATTGCTTTGTCTGTTTTTGTGCAATCTGCGCTTGTTGCTGTTCCTGCGGGGTCGCAACAACAGGTGGTGCAGATGACTCTTGAGTGCCCGAAGAGATTGCTTGAACACCCGTGCCTGTCGTCACGGGTGGTGATTTTGCGACAGTAATAATTTTTGCATTTTGATTGTTTGGTACATCAGAGTAATGCACAACCCCATTACTATCTGTCCATGTATAAATCTCGCTCGCAGAAGCCACGTAGGTGATACATGCCACAAAAATAATCAGCACACTCCAATAAATTGATTTTGCTGTTTTCACTCGTCATCCCAGTTTAGTGTACCACCAGCCTGATATTCAATGACTCTGGTCTCAAAGAAATTCTTTTCTTTCTTCAAGTCCATCATCTCACTCATCCAAGGAAATGGATTTTCAGCACCAGGAAATTGTTCTTGCAAACCAATTTGCGCACAACGACGATTCGCAATAAAACGCAGATACTCATGAAACATCGTTGCATTCATCCCCAGGATGCCTCGTGGCATGGTATCAATGGCATACTGATACTCAAGCTCAACCCCTTCTCGAATAATGGCGATAGCTTCTTGCTGAAATTCTTTTGTCCACAAATGAGGATTTTCCAATTTTATTTGATTAATCACATCAATGCCAAAATTCATATGCATCGATTCGTCACGTAAAATATATTGGAATTGTTCTGAGGTACCTGTCATTTTATTGCGGCGACCCATTGATAGAATCTGTGTAAATCCAACATAGAAGAAAATACCCTCAAATACAACATAAAAAGCAATTAAGTCACGAAGCAATCGTTGGTCTGCTGCTGGCGTACCCGTTTGGAAAGTAGGATCGCCCAGACTCTGGGTATATTTTAATGCCCAGACAGCTTTGCGGGAAACCGCAGGGATCTCTCGATACATATTAAATACTTCAGCTTCATCAAGTCCCAGACTTTCAATAATATATTGATAAGCATGGGTATGAAGTGCTTCTTCAAATGCTTGCCTGAGCAAGTATTGACGGCATTCTGGATTCGTAATATGCCGGTAAACTGCCAACACAAGATTATTAGCAACCAGTGAATCTGCTGTTGAAAAAAAGCCCAGGTTGCGAATAATGATTAAACGCTCATCGTCAGTCAAACCATTTGGATCAAACCAAAGTGCCTTGTCTGTGGCCATGTTGATCTCGTTAGGCATCCAATGATTAGCACAACCCAGCAAATATTTTTCCCATGCCCATTTGTACCGGAAAGGAACCAGCTGATTTAAGTCTGCCCGACAATTAATAATTCTTTTGTCGTCTACTTGTATGCGAGCAGCACCTAAATCAAGGATTTCAAGCCCCGTTGCGCCATAGTGAACTTTGGCTGCGGACTCGGCTGAAGCCTCTGCAATTGCACTGGCGGCGAATTCGGTTGCAGCCTCTGCAACTGCGCTGCGGTCAGAGCCCATCTCCACTGGTGGGGGTGCTTCCGCATTTTTTAGAAAAGTGTCATTCATCGTAAAAACTCCAAATCAATCTTATTCAGCTTTATTTATGCAAATAAAAATAAAATATTATTCTAAGTATAGTATCTCTGGCGCATATCAATACGCCAGTACCGCGTAATTAAATCCGCAAAATCAGCATTTTGGCGGTGCTTTTGACTCACCAATATGCTTACAGAACGTCCAGCTATAACCATCAATATCAAGAAGACAACAGGCTCTATCACCCCAAAACATATCACTGGGTTCAAAAACAACCTCCGCTCCTTGAGCAACAGCTGCTTTAAAAAAACTATCAACATCATCAACATAAACACAGAGACAAATTGGGCTCGGAACTCCAGTTGTTTTTGGACAGCTCATTGGCATATCATGTTGCCCTTCCAATCCAACCATGATAAAAGCATCATGGTAGTAAAGCTCAGCATGATACACTTTTCCTTCCTCTTCTTTTACAGACTCCGATAATTTAAAGCCAAACGCTCTTTGATAGAAATCAATACTGCGAGATACATCCGGAGACATCAAATAAGGGTTTACCCAAAGAGCTCCTGGGGCACGTGGATCTTTTGTAGTCATCTTTCTTAAACCTCCTGTTGTTCAAATATCACCAATTCTTAGGTGTAGTGGCTATTGCGTAATGAAGGAATACTCACAAATACGTAAAAACGCTCGTCATTGCGAAGAGTTTACGACGAAGCAATCCAGAAGATAACTTTTTGATTTTGCAAAATTTTTACTGGATTGCTTCGTCGCTGCGCTTCCTCGCAATGACGCCTTCGTTGTCCCATATTTGCTGCTATTCCACATTGCGCGACAGCGACTATATACACCTGGTTATCCTACGCGAAATTGTCTCTAATAAAAACCCCTCTAAAAAAACTTCCACCATGGCTTGGCAATTTTACTCTCACAAACCGATAATTGCTGTTGATATAAATTTGCTCGAGATTGAACTTTTTTCGAGACATTGATCAACCAAGGTTTACTTGAATAGGTGCCATGTTGGTAATTACCAATACCCTCATGATAGGCCAAATAGAGTGCCGAAGCATTGTAATAAGAAATGCCTGCCTTGGTATGCGCCCGATGTGCATACCATCCAACAAAATCGGATGCATCTTTAAAGTTGCTGCGACTCGCGCCGTAACGCCCGGTATCCTTTTGATAAAGATCCCAGGTATTATCCAATGCCTGTGAATAACCCTTGGCACTACTCGGACGTTTCCACGGAATCACCCACAATAATTTACCACGAGGGGGTTTGGCTTTGGCATTAAAGCTGGATTCCTGAAAAATAATCGCCATCTGCACCGACACTGGAACTCCCCATTTCTTTTTTGTATCATTGGCAGCCCAATACCAATTGGGGTATTGACTGAAAATATTACAAACATTTTCAGGTTGATCAGGCGGGGCAGGCGTACAGGCAGCTAGCATCATTAGCAAAATGATAAAAGCAATAGACCTCTTTCGCATCAGCTTACCTGTAACAATTTCATGGTATTGGTGCCCCCAGTGCTCCCTAACTGATCACCATGCGTGATAATGACCCAATCTCCTGATTTCACAAATCCATGTTTTTCAACAACCGCCATGGCAGCTTCATAAAGTTTACCTCGCTCAACTTGCGTAACATCAAATGGAAGTGGATAAACACCTCGATAGAGCGTCATTTTGCGTTCAGTTTGAAGGCGTCTTGATAAACCAAAAATAGGAATGCCCGAACGAATGCGAGACATCCATAACGGGGTTAATCCTGATTCGGTTAATGCGATAATAGCCGCTGTATCCAGATGATTTGCTGTATACATGGTTGCCATGGCAACAGCCTCATCTGCCTTGGAAAATGCACACTCAACACGGTGCCTGGAAATTTGTGTATTGGGATCACGCTCAGCCATCAAACAAATACGCGCCATCGACTCAACAACGATGTCAGGGTGATCACCTGAAGCTGTTTCAGCAGAAAGCATTACCGCATCTGTTCCATCTAAAACAGCATTGGCAACGTCAAATACTTCCGCACGGGTAGGAATCGCGTGATGAATCATGGTTTCCATCATTTGGGTTGCCGTAATGACGGCTCTATTCAATGTGCGGGCACGATGGATAATGCGTTTTTGAACAGCCGGTAAAGTCGCATCGCCAATCTCCACGCCTAAATCGCCTCGAGCCACCATCACAGCAGCAGAAGCCTCAATAATGTCATCCAGCACTTCCGGCTCGATTGCCTCGGCTCGCTCAATTTTAGCAATCACACCAGCTGTACCACCCGCCTCACTAATTAATTTTTTGGCTTCTTCAATATCATTTGCATTGCGTGGAAAGGAAATAGCTATATAGTCCACTTCCAAAGCAACTGCTGTTATTAAATCCGCCTTATCTTTTTCCGTGAGTGCTTTGGCTGATAACCCGCCGCCTAAACGATTAATCCCTTTATTATTAGAGAGTATGCCGCCCACCATTACCCGACAACGAATTTGTGATCCATCAACAAATTCAACTTTCAAGACAACCCTTCCGTCATCAAGCAATAAAACATCATGACTTTTGACGTCATGAGGGAGCTCTTTATAATCAATTCCAACAATACTTTCATTCCCGGCATTACTGTCATAGCTGGCATCCAACACAAAGGCAGCGCCCACTGTTAGGTTGACTTTACCCTCTTTAAAACGTGCAACACGAATTTTTGGCCCCTGCAGATCAGCGATGATCCCAATTTCCCGACCGAGCATCAGACCGCATTCACGTACTGCTTTTACTCGTGCCTCATGATCCGCTGTTTTACCATGTGAAAAATTCAAACGAACTAAATCGACACCCGCATGAAGTATTTTTTCAAGCATACCGGGTTGATCGGTTGCAGGTCCTAATGTAGCAATAATTTTAGTTCTTCGTCGTTGTAACATGAGTTATTCCTCATTTCTTGAGTTTAAAATAGTAATCGCAGGCAACTCTTTTCCTTCCATATATTCCAGAAAAGCACCCCCGCCTGTTGAAATTGACGAAATACCTGAGGCAAGCCCAAATAGCTCAATCGCTGCCAAGGTATCACCGCCACCTGCTACGCTGTACGCCTGACTTAGTGCGATTGCTCTGGCAATACCTGCCGTTCCATGGACAAAAGCAGGAAATTCAAATACACCGACAGGGCCATTCCATAAAATGGTTTTAGCATCGTCAATTAATGTTGTATAGGCCGCCAGCGTTTTAGGGCCAATATCTAAAATCATTTCGTCAGGTGCAACATCAGCAATCGCCTTAATTACTGGCAGTGCTTCTGCGGAAAATGCGGTTGCAGTAACCACATCAATCGGTAAAGGAACCTTACCCATAGCCAATAATTTTTCAGCCGTTGACAGGCTGTCAGGCTCGTATAAAGAACAGCCAATCGGATAACCTGCTGCCGCTAAAAAGGTATTGGCAATGCCTCCGCCTACAATCAACTGATCAGTACGGCGGCTCAAATTTTCCAGCAAAGCCAATTTGCTTGATATTTTAGCACCACCTACAATAGCTAATAAAGGACGAGCGGGATTATCCATCACGGCAGTCAGCGCCTCAACCTCTGCCATCATAAGCGGGCCTGCGCAGGCTACAGCAGCATATTTTGCTATGCCATGGGTAGAGGCTTGAGCACGATGCGCCGTTGCAAACGCATCCATGACAAACACATCACACAATACAGCCATTTTCTGTGAGAGAAGATCATCATCGGCATTTTCACCGAAATTAAATCGCACGTTCTCGCAAAGAACCACTTCGCCTTCTTCTACCTCAATACCTTGTAACCAATTTTTTACCAATCGAACAGGGCGGCCAAGTAATTGTGATAATTTTTCAGCAACAGACAGTAATGAATAACGCTCTTCATACTGACCCTCCACTGGGCGGCCAAGATGCGATAATAAAATGACTTTTGCGTGTTGTTCTAATGCCAGACGGATGGTCGGCAGGGCAGCCTGAATGCGGGTATCGCTAGTGATTTTTCCTTCATTATCAAGAGGTACATTAAAATCTTCCCGAATCATGACGCGTTTATGACGTAAATCTATTGATTTCATTGACAACATAGTTTGATCCTTAGTCATTTGCCTTCGCATCCCAGAAAACGATATGCTCATGTTTGATAATTGTGCTTAAATAGTCCAATGCCATCTCGACTTTTTCTTTGCTATCAAAGAATTCAATGGTGAGAGGCAAGTCCAGCGACAGGTCAAGTAAAAAAGAACTGTGTTTTCCTGAATCGCCCGCACCGCTAATAGCACGAAAAACACTGAATCCACGAATTTTTACTTCTTTCGTCAAGTAATTAACGACCTTATCCAGTAAGTGTGAGGCTTCCGTGATATAAACACGCACCATAACCACATCGATCGATTTCATAACTGCCTTCCTCCAATCACACCTAGCCAAACCCCTAACAGCGATAAAACAACGCTGAGAGTAATGTTTAAAGAAGCACTTATCCATGCGCCATTTTCAAATAAACTAAGTGTTTCTATCGAAAAAGTAGAAAATGTTGTATAGCCGCCAAACAAACCAATTAACAAGAAGGCACGAAGGGAGGAACCAACTACATTGAATCGTTGAAGCGCCAGCGCAAAAAACACCCCCATCAAAAAACAGCCACTTACATTAACAATAAGCGTGCCATAAGGAAACTGCCGTCCTAAAAATAAATAAACGGCATTAGATACCCAATAACGCAGCACTCCACCTAGGCCTGCACCTAAAAAAATCAATGTGGTATTAATTCTATACTCCTAAAGAATCATTTTGTGGGTTGCTAGGGGGGGCTACTTGATCAAATTGTTGATTAATATATCGCAATGAGTATACTCCAATCTAGTCGAAGATGCGAAGTTTTGCTTGGAGCATGTAGGTAAGCAATTAGTTGATTTTTGATAGCGAGCAAAATGAAATTGTTAATAATAGTAGTAGTAGTAAAAATATTAATTCTTTATTAATATTTGATTTAATTGAATAATTTTGTTGCTTTTTTATTTTATATGATTGTATAATTATTTCGATCAAGAATTTTAGCAGTAATGCTAGGGTCTGTTGACAATTAATATTTCACCAATGGAAGCAATTCGTATAGTTACTGAACAAATTACTGAGGGGAAAAAAATTTTGCGTAATGGAGTCGATTCAGAGGCTGCAAAAAAGCTGGAGATTAGTACCTCAATTTAAATCAACGATACTGCTGCTGAGATAACAGTTAATGTTTTAACCTTTGGTACTATCAAGATACGAAGTTTAGCACCCACATGAACGATGAGATTTGGACGTTCTGAGCAAGAAAATAGGAATAACGGATATTTTTTATGATGCGATATAGTGAGCTCCAATCCGAGATTGCCCAAGGCGAATCCTCTACCATTGAGTTTAAAAAATCAACAGGTGAGCTATCAGAGGCTATGGAAAGTTTATGCGGCTTTTTAAACTATCAGGGAGGCGTAGTTTATATTGGCGTAAAAGATAATAGGGAAATTGTTGGACAAACTGTAGCTGATACCACCAAGAGAGAAATTGCCCGCCACTTAAGAGAAATTGAGCCAACACATAATTGCGAAGTCATTTATGTGCCTATTCCCAAGACAGCTTATCAGGTCATTGTCATCAAAACTGACCATCATGCACATGACAAGCCTTTTGTTTATAAAGGTCGTCCTTTCTATCGCCAAGAAACAACTACCTCGGTCATGTCTCAACGTATGTACCAAAAGCTATTGGCTGAAAAACAACAGCTTATTGAATGGGATAGCCGACCCGCTAAAGAATACTCTCTTGATGATCTCTCTCGTGAGCGTGTGACTGCTGCCATGCAATACATCCTCAATCATCGAAAAATCGAGCCAAAAACACAAAAAATTGATGGACAATCTCTATTTTTAGACGCGCTGTCACGCTTACATTTGATGTATAAGAACATACCAACTAATGGAGCCATGATTTTATTTGGGGAATCACTTTCGCCGATTAATTATGGCCAATCACTGTTAAAATTAGCTTGTTTTGCTGATCAACATAAAAATATGTTTCTTGACTCAAAACAGGAGTATGGCAATTTGTTTGTTTTGTTGGAAAAAGCAGAGAGCTTTATTTACCAACACACGGGTGTGGCCAGCCATTTTGAAGGTGGAAAACTGCAGCGAATTGATACACCAGACTACCCCTATATGGCGATCAGAGAAGCGCTAATCAATGCTTTTTGCCATCGAGACTATTCACACAACCAAGGGTATGTGTCGGTGGAAATTTACCCTGATAAATTAGGGTCTGTTGACAATTGGTTCTTTGGCTGCAAAAAGAGTGTAATCGGTAAAAATTGGTTCTTGTTTTCGTTAAATAGCTTGCTATTCGCCTCA
>JABEVJ010000016.1 GCA_013043985.1 Legionellales bacterium
AACGAGCAATAGTTACTCATATTGTGAAGTTTTTATAATATTACTCTGGCGTAAAAGAACAAGTCAGAAATTAGCATTTTGAAGTATCTTGGGTATATTCCTTCAGGGCGGGGTGAAACTCCCCACCGGCGGTATTTTTGTAATATTTTACATTTTACAAAAGAGCCCGCGAGCGCGCAGGTTTTACTATTGCCATTTCGGCGATAGCTTGCGGACAGCAGATCTGGTGCGATGCCAGAGCCGACGGTAAAGTCCGGATGAAAGAAGGGGAGTCATATGTCAAATCACGCTTATTTTATGCAGCGTGCCTTGTCGTTGGCGGAGCGTGGCTGTTTTACTGCCCATCCGAACCCCAACGTAGGCTGCGTTATTGTCAAAAATGGTCTTGTTGTGGGTGAGGGCTGGCATGAAAAGCCAGGTACACCCCATGCCGAGATCCATGCACTGCAGCAAGCTGGCAGCTTAGCTGAAGGTGCTGATCTTTATGTTAATCTTGAGCCTTGCAACCATTTTGGGCGCACGCCGCCCTGTGTTGATGCTTTAATTAAAGCGAAAATAAAACGCTTGATTATCCCGTTTATTGATCCCAATCCGCGAGTAAATGGTCAAGGTATTGCTCGTTTGAAAGCGGCAGGTATTGAGATCATCGATGGTGTAGAAACTGAACGAGCAGCCGAACTTAATCGTTTTTTCCTAAATGCGATGATCAAGCAACGACCCTATATCATTGCTAAATGGGCAATGACGCTTGATGGGGGGCTCAGTCTTGCTAATCCCGCAGAACGGTGGATAACGTGCGAAAATGCAAGGTATCACGCCCATCAGCAACGTGCTCAAATCGATGCGATTTTGGTCGGAGCGCACACCTTGAGGATGGATAAACCCCAACTCACGGCAAGACTCACGCTCGATGGGTACATCAAGCAGCCGCGTCGAATTATTTTATCCAGCAAAGGTCAGTTTGAGTCTGAATTGCTTGAACAGATTGTAGGTGATATCTGGGTCGTGACTGCCGCACCTACTGCCGATTTGCCACAATTCCCTCATATTCACTATCTGCATTTTCCACTTGCAACGGATATCACTCAAATCGATTTGTATCAGTTGATGAACTGGTTGTTTGAAGAAGAGTGTTACAGTTTGCTTGTTGAAGGGGGCGGTCATACGCTAACCCATTTTTTTAAAACCGATTTGATTGATGAAGTGCATATTTACCAGCGGGTTAAACATTCGGGGTTACTCAATCAACCCAGTGTTCCTTTTTTTAGTGAACAAGAGAACTGGTTGTTGAAAGACGTTCAAAAAATCGATCAAACTATTTTTATTAAAGCTATACCCAGGGGTATAAAAAATGCAAACGATTAAACAAGCAATAGAAGATATCAGACTGGGTAAAATGGTGGTTGTCATTGATGATGAATTGCGTGAAAATGAAGGCGATTTAATTATCGCGGCCGAAAAAGTTACTCCTGCAGCCATTAATTTTATGATTAAAAAAGGCGGTGGATTGATTTGCCTTGCCATGCAGGGAGTTGATCTTGATAACTTATCCGTTGGTTTTATGAATCCAGATAGAGCACCAGATGATTTATCGACACCGTTTACCATGAGCATTGATGCTCGTTATGGCATTACAACGGGTATTTCTGCTGAAGAGCGAGCCCGTACTATTTTAACAGCCGTTAATCCAGCGGCAAGTGCTGCAGATTTAGTGATGCCAGGGCATATTTTCCCCCTTCGCGGACGCGATAATGGCATATTGGAGCGTCCAGGTCACACCGAAGCATCAATTGATTTGGCAAGATTGGCGGGTTTAAGACCAGCGGGTGTTATTTGTGAAATTATTGGTGAAGACGGCAGTATGTTGCGCGGACAGGCTTTGGTTGATTATGCGCAATTTCACGGTCTAAGTCTGATTAGTGTACGCGATTTGATAGTTTATCGCGAACAGCATGAACCAGAAGCATTAATCCCAATATTGGCAAAAATAGATCGAATGCAGAAAACGGCGGCTGCACCACTCAAAACAGATTATGGTATTTTTGAGATACAAGTGTATCGTGATAGAGTTACTCAGTTGGAACATGTTGCGCTGCTCATGGGCGACAGAGAAACATTTACGAATCCATTGATTCGGATTCATTCCTCTTGTGTGACAGGAGATATTTTTGCCTCGCAACAATGTGATTGTGGCAAACAACTGCAATTTGCTATGCAAAAAATCGCTGAAGAGGGTCAAGGTCTGATTATATATTTAGATCAGGAAGGGCGGGGCATTGGTTTGACGAATAAGATACGTGCGTATGCTTTACAGAAGGAAGGGCACGATACCGTGAGTGCCAATCTTGCTTTAGGGATGCCAATTGATTCACGTGATTATGTTATCGCCACTGATCTGTTAAAACAGCTTGGGATCAAAAATGTGCGTTTGATGACGAATAATCCAACTAAACTCCATACCCTGTCAGTTTTGATGGAGGGGAAGGTTGAACGGGTACCTCATCAAATTTCTGAGCAAGGCTTGTCATGTCATCATTATTTGAAAACGAAGCGAGATTATTTAGGTCATATGCTTCAAGAATCAACGAGTAACCAATGAAAAAAACGAGTTTATTTATTTTATTAATGTTAATGACGGTACCTGCCTATGCCTACTTAGATAGCGGTACGGGCAGTATGGTGATTCAAATGCTGTTTGCAGCGGTTGCAGGTGCACTCGCTATGATTAAGCTTTACTGGCAAAAAGTCAAAAAGGGATGGCAATTTTTTTGTGCGCGAATTCGGGGGGAAAAAGCAGAGAAATCTGCATCAGATTCAGCAATAGCACAGGATAAACAGTCCAATCATGATTAGACCTTTTTCGAAATTCGCTGCTGAGTGTCAAAAGCAAGGCGCACCGGAGCGCAGAACCGGAGCATACACGCGAGTATGTGAGGACTCGAGCACCGGAGCAACGCAGCTTTTGACCGCAGCAGCAGAGTTTCGAACGGGGTCTATTAAACGTGATGCGGCTTCTTTTCGTGATCCTGCCGGACATGTTTACTGGCAAAATGATCATGTTTATCGCACAGTGATGCCGATTTTTGCCTCTGCTTTTGATGAGGTGCGTCAATCCAATGCAATTGAAAATTGGATGAGTAACGGTATACTGTGGCCAGAGCAACGTGTAGACAAAAATGAGTTAGGTGAGGTAGGTTATGAAGCTTATGCCGTATTGAAACATCCGGTATTGCCATTGATTACCTACCCATATGAATGGCCCTTTCCACTTCTAAAAGAGGCGGCGTTATTTCACCTGGATTTAATGCTGGATGCGTTATCGAAAAATATCATGTTAAATGATGCCTCTGCGTTTAACATTCAGTTTAACGGCGTTAAGCCAGTTTTTATTGACCATTTAGCTTTTCGTCCTTATGTAGAAGGTGAGTTTTGGCAAGCTCACAAACAATTTTTTGAGCAATTTATCAATCCTTTGTTGTTGCAAGCTTATACCGGTATTGCTTTTCAGGAATGGTATCGTGGCAAGTTGAGCGGTATTGCCACGGGTGATTTGGCCAAAATTTTACCTTTTAAGCGAAAGTTGAATTGGCGAGTGGGATGTCATATTCTGTTGCAAGCTTACTTTGATAAACAAACGATATCAGCTGTAAGCAAAAAGAAAGCGCAGAGAGCAATGCCGCGGACAGGTTTGGAAAGTTTATGGCGCAGTTTAAGACGATGGATAGCAACACTGGAAGATGGCATCAGTATTACGCATTGGCAAGCTTATCGGGATACCCACTCTTACGATGAGGCAGCCTTATCTGCCAAAAAAACATTTGTACGCGAATTTATCAGCAAAACCCAGCCAGAATTGCTCTGGGATATTGGATGTAATGATGGTTTGTTTAGCCTTATTGCGTTGGAAGCGGGTGCAAAACGCGTGATTGGCTTTGATAATGATCACGGCGCATTAGCTGCGGCATTTAACTCGGCAAAGGCTCAAAACGGGGCTTTTACCCCGTTATATATGGATCTGACCAATCCCACTCCTGCTCAAGGGTGGTGTGAAAACGAGCGGTTGTCGCTGATGCAACGGAATAAACCAACGGCTATTCTTGCTTTGGCACTTGTCCATCATTTGGCGATCACGGCAAATATTCCTTTACCGTTGATTATTGATTATTTACTTTCGCTTGCTCCGCGAGGTGTCGTTGAATTTGTTCCCAAATCGGATCAAAAGGTTCAAGCCATGCTTGCACAACGAGAAGATATTTTTGTCGATTATCATCTAGAAAATTTTGTTAATTTGCTTTCAGCTAAAGCAAAAATTGTGTCACAAATTAGCCTGGCTGAGGGTGGGCGAGTATTAATTGAATATACTCATAAAAAATAGGATATTAATGTGCTAGAACATGCGCCATCCATAGAAGAAAAAACACCCGATTGGCTTGCGCTTATTCGCGGTGAGCCTTTGCACGAACTTCCTCAGGATTTGTATATTCCACCTGATGCACTCGAGGTTGTCCTTGAAACCTTTGAAGGGCCGCTGGATTTACTGCTTTATCTTATTCGCTTTCATAATTTAGATATTTTGGATATTCCGATAGCCGAGATTACCCGGCAATATATGACTTATGTTGAACTCATGAAAGTGTTACGTCTGGAATTGGCGGCAGAATATTTAGTGATGGCAGCGATGCTGGCTGAAATTAAATCAAGAATGCTGTTACCGCGAGCCAGCACACAAGCGGGTGTTGAGGAAGATCCTCGCGCAGAATTGGTGCGGCGTTTGCAGGAGTATGAACAATGCAAAGTTGCGGCAGGAAATATCGATTTACTGCCACGTATTGGACGGGATAATTTTTTAGTTTCAACGGAGTTGCCTCCTTTGGAAGATGCCAAGCCTTTGCCAGATGTTTTATTAGATGAGATGCTGTCAGCGTTGAGGGATGTGTTAAAACGTACCAGTTTGAAAGAAAGTCATCAAGTTGTGAAAGAAGGGTTATCAATACGTGAGCGAATGAGTGCTATACTAGCCAGCTTAAACGAACAAGAATATACCCCTTTTGTGAGCTTGTTTAAGTCAGAAGAGGGGCGTTTAGGCGTGGTTGTCACTTTTATTGCCATTTTAGAGTTATCAAAACAAATGGTGATCGATATTATTCAAACAGAAAGTTATGCAACTATCTATGTGAAAATGCGAGTAGCAGAAAATGAATAGAGAGCGGATAAAGTGTATTTTAGAAGCTGCGCTGCTGGCGGCGGCTGACCCCTTGCCCCTTGATCGTCTCTTGGGCTTATTTGATGAGAGTGATCACATTGATGCGGCTTTACTGCGTCCGTTACTCGTTGAGCTAGCTGAAAATTGTCAAACCCGAAGCTACGAACTGAAACAGGTTGCAACAGGATATCGATTTCAAATCAAATCGGAATACAGCTCTTGGTTAGTGAAGCTGTGGGATGAAAAGCCTGCTAAATATTCGCGAGCTGTATTGGAAACGTTAGCTTTAATAGCTTATCGTCAACCAGTGACCAGAGCAGAGATTGAGGATATCCGTGGCGTAACGGGCAGTAGTGCTATTATTAAAACGCTGATGGATAGAGAGTGGATAAGAGTGGTAGGACATAAAGATGTGCCCGGCAGACCGGGTCTGTACGCTACCACGAAATTATTTCTTGATTATTTTAACCTAAAAAGTCTGGATGAGTTGCCAACCTTGGCTGAGCTTGATTTTTCGTCAACTGAAGTATCGGCTGTTCAGATGACTCTACCAGAGATGACTACTGAGATGAATACCCATGAGTGAAAAATTACAAAAAGTGCTTGCCCGCGCGGGCTTTGGTTCACGCAGGCAATTAGAGGAAATTATTAAAGCAGGAGAGGTTAAGGTCAATGGTTTGCTTGCGCTGTTAGGACAACGCGTTGAGTCAAAAGATACGATCAGTTTTCAAGGGCGTACAGTGACCAATACACCAGCAGAGGAAATTCCTTGCCGGGTCATGTTATATCATAAACCAGAGGGTGAGGTATGTTCGCGCAGCGATCCAGAAAAACGCCCGACCGTTTTTGATAATTTACCCAAATTGCAACGTGGACGCTGGATTGCCGTCGGACGGTTAGATTTTAATACCGCGGGTTTATTATTGTTTACCACACATGGTGATTTAGCGAATGCATTGATGCATCCGAGCTCTGAAATTGAGCGCGAATATGCGGTACGAGTTTTTGGTCAGGAAGTGGATGCCGCCACACTCACTCGTTTGACGAAGGGGATTAAACTTGAGGATGGCATGGCTAAATTTAACAATATTGTTGATGCAGGTGGTCAAGGTCAAAATCATTGGTATCATGTTACGCTTTCGGAAGGTCGCAATCGCGAAGTGCGTCGAATGTGGGAATCGCAAGGCGTGCGCGTTAATCGATTGATTCGTGTGCGTTTTGGCCAGATTATCCTGCCTCGTGATTTGCGCAAAGGCTCGATGCGGGAATTGCCTGCGTCGTTGGTGAGTGAGTTAGCGGAGTCAGTTGATATCAAGCTGAAAACGTATACTCCATTTAAAAAACGAGCTGCGAAAGAGCGGTATAGGTCTTAGGATTTGAAAATAGCGATGCTTATAATGTATTCAAAATTCGTACGGAACTGTAGCCCTCAATAAGTCAGCAAACAATAATGATTATTTCATCGCACTTCACGGATAAAATGAACTTAAACAAACGCTTGTATTTGCAGACTTACTGAGGGGTAACGGTTGATTACCTCTCAGTCCACCTGCAAATACGAGCATTCGTTCAAATTCATCTCATAATGAAAAAATAGTAAAATAATCACTCTCTTTGGTTAATAAGAGTCGTTAATATTTAATTAATAATAATAAAGCATACTATTTTTATTTTTTGGATAGGAATTAATCTTATGTTAGACTCTGCTTCGTTTACTGAATCTTCTGCTACGGACTTTAATCAAAAAAAACGACTTTCACTCTCAATCAATTCGATTAAAAATTTTAAAGATTTAAAAAAGGCGTTACATCAACTCACTTCTTTAGCATTCAATATTGAAGACAGCGATGATCTGAATCAATCTAATTCAGTGGATGAAAAAAAACTACACCTATTACAACAATTAAAGGCAAATGGGCAATCCCTGGAGCAATTGATAACAGTAGATAGTGACGAACGCAAAAAACTGACTAATCTGCTTGATCTCCTGGTGGAGTTTTCCGAGCCTGAGTCTCTAGATGAAATATTTGTTGAACACATCCCAAATTTATTCAGGGACAAATTTGCGCTGAGTTTAAATTCATTAAAAATAATGCTTACTTTTTTTTGTCGCCATGCGGGTGATTCCACAGCTGATCTGGAGGTTATCCTGATATTTTTTGACGCAATTGGAAAGGTGAAGCTAGAGCAGGTTATTGGCCATGAAATCAGGAATTTTATCTCAATATTAAATTTTTTAGAGGTTTCAGATTGGGACTTGATCCTTGACTGCTTTTGGCCAAACCATATTGAAACACTTTTTTCAAACATGGAGAGCATACAAAAAATAATCAATTTATA
>JABEVJ010000017.1 GCA_013043985.1 Legionellales bacterium
AGGCGAATAGCAAGCTATTTAACGAAAACAAGAACCAATTTTTACCGATTACACTCTTTTTGCAGCCAAAGAACCAATTGTCAACAGACCCTAATAAAATGTACCAAGATATTCTTGTTTTTTTCAGTACCAAAAATTTGTTTGAAGGCAAAATCATTTTTTGGATCAAGGAATTTACTTAATAACATTGAAGTCTCAAATGAAAAGGATTAGTATTTGTATTATAACCGAGCAAATTATCTTTGCCTAGCTCTACGGGTTTACCCCGATTAATTAATTTTATATGTTAGCTTTGGAGGTTAGATGTCGTTATTCAAAGGGCTTGCCAAAATACTCTTTCCACATACCTGTGTTTTGTGTGCTGAGCGCTCGGATCAATCACGAGATATGTGTATTGAATGTGAAAAAAAATTACCCTGGACGCATTCGGTATGCAAACAATGCGGCCTGCATCTGCCAAGCGGCACTGACACAGACATCTGCGGACATTGTCAGCAAAAAACCCCACAGTTTGACAGAGTATTGGCACTATGTGATTATGCTGATCCCATTGATCGGCTCATTACGGCTGCAAAATTCAATCAAAAATTAGTTTATACGCGTTTATTAGGAGAGTTACTTGCGAAACAGGTAACGCAAAAATGGTATCAATCTCAACCCATGCCTTCGCTCATTGTTCCTGTTCCTTTACATGATGCGCGTATAAAAGCACGAGGTTATAACCAATCTGTTGAAATTGCCAAAATTGTCTCCAAAAAATTACATTTGCCTTTTTCATTTGATATTTGTAAACGCAATAAAGCCACGCTTGCTCAATCGGGATTGACACATGCTGAGCGCGAGAAAAATATGAAAAATGCATTTACGTTGAGAAGTACATCAATTGCTTCTCACGTCGCGATTATTGATGATATTGTAACAACAGGTCATACAGTTGGCGAGTTGAGTAAGCAGCTCCGAGCCGCTGGTGTAAAACAAATTGATGTCTGGTGTTGTGCCAGAACGCAGCGAGATAAGGGATAAATGATGCTGATACAAATTATCTGTTATCTGATTGGAGGCGCCCTTTCTGGGTTACTGGCAGGTTTACTGGGGATTGGCGGCGGTCTTGTTGTGGTTCCTTTTCTGGTGTTTGCCCTGCCTTATGCGGGGTTTCCTGAGACCCATCTTATGCATGTGGCGGTTGCGACATCATTGGCCAATATTGTTGTTACCTCAATTGTCTCTTTTTATTCGCACCACCGACGAAACGCAGTGCTTTGGCGCGTGGTGAACCGTATTAATATCAGCTGTATAGTAGGCGCAGCAGCAGGTGCTGTGTTAGCAATTTGGTTACCAAGTCATATTTTAAGTTTAATTTTTGGTATTTTTGTTTTTTTTATTGCTTACTTACTACTTCGCCCTCAAACACTTGAACAAAAAAATCGCACTTTACCACCACCTGTTCAGCTAAATAGCTCCGCTTTTGGGATTGCCACATTTTGTTCTTTACTGGGTATGGGTGGAGGCAGTTTGATGGTTCCTTTTCTGAATTATTATGGAATATCCATGAGGGAATCTATCGGTACATCTGCTGCCTGCGGTTTTTTCATTGCACTTTCTGGCTTAGTTTGTTTGATGCTGTTACAGCTTCATGTGAGCACCTCGATACACTGGATGATTGGTTACCTGTATTTACCCGCTTTTTTATGCATGAGCGTAGCGAGTGTTGCTTTTGCCCCCTTGGGAGCAAAGTTGGCACATACCTTGCCAGTTCCATTGTTAAAAAAGATTTTTGCAGGCTTTTTGGTGATTGTGGGCATCAGCATGTTTTATAAGAGTATATTTTGAGTTCTTCTCCCCTAGCCGAGCAGATGAGGCCTGAGACCTTAGATGAGGTCATCGGTCAATCTCACCTTCTTGGACCAGGTAGACCACTGCGTTTAGCTTTTGAGTCGGGAAAACTTCACTCCATGATATTGTGGGGGCCACCTGGCGTGGGTAAAACCACAATTGCTCGTTTGACTGCCCATGCTTTTCATGCTGATTTTATTGCCTTATCTGCCGTTTTTTCCGGTGTGAAGGATATTCGAGCAGCGATGGAGAGGGCAGAGCAATCCCGCGCTCAAGATAAACCAACAATCTTGTTTGTTGATGAAATTCATCGATTTAATAAAGCTCAGCAGGATGCTTTATTACCTTACACGGAAAGTGGACTTGTAACCTTTATTGGAGCAACAACAGAAAATCCATCTTTTGAAGTCATCTCAGCATTGCTTTCCCGCACGCAAGTCTACGTTTTACAAGCGCTCGGTGAAGAAGACCTGAGAACTTTAATGATTCGTGCTCAGCAAAGGTATTTTTCAAGCCTTGAATTTGATGAGCAAGCAGTCAATACACTGATTGGTTATGCGGATGCAGATGGGCGTCGCCTGTTGAATTTGCTAGAACAAACTGTTATTGCCGCAAATGTTGCGAAAATAAAGCATATTACCGCTGAATTTCTTGAATCCACACTCACCTTGAACTCCCGTCGTTTTGATAAAGGCGGCGACAATTTTTATGACCAAATTTCCGCATTGCATAAATCAGTAAGAGGTTCAGATCCAGATGCTTCGCTTTATTGGCTATGCCGCATGTTGGATGGGGGGGCAGATCCTCGTTATCTTGCCCGAAGGATTATTCGCATGGCTTGGGAAGATATTGGTTTAGCAGATCCACGCGCTATGCAAATTGCCCACGATGCTGCGGATACGTATGATCGTTTGGGCTCACCCGAGGGTGAGCTTGCGCTAGGACAGGCTGTTATTTACATGGCGATCGCCGCCAAGAGTAATGCAGGCTACAATGCTTATAATCAGGCACGAGCATTTATAAAACAAGACAAATCACGGGCGGTGCCAGTGCATTTACGCAATGCCCCTACAAAGCTTATGAAAGAGTTGGGGCATGGCCACACCTATCGTTATGCTCACGATGAGCCTCATGCTTATGCGGCTGGAGAAACGTATTTACCTGAAGGAATGAAATCACCCAGTTGGTATCAACCCGTTCCACGAGGTTTGGAGATAAAAATTGCTGAAAAATTGGCTTTTTTGAGAAAATTGGATGAAGAGGCAGGGAAGAAAAGAGGCTAACTACCAATTATCTACCAATTGCTACCAAATTGGTAGATAAAGATTGCGAGAAGGGTTATACTACCAATTATCTACCAATTGTTACCAAATTGGTAGAAATTGCAACCAGCAAAGACCTTACCAATTCCAATTTGTGGTGAAAATAATGAAGTTACCTCGCAAACCACCCAATATTGACACCATTCTTGAATCTTATGAAGATAAAAAATTATTGGATCTTATGTTTCACAGCCGTATACAATTAAAGCCAGTTACGGATAATAACGAATATGTACACTGGGATAAACTAAGGCACTTGAAACCACCGGCTAATCTATCCTCTGAAGAATGGTGGTTTACTATAAAGTGGGCACGAAGACTTCTCTATAAACCGTTGCCATTTAACGATATCCGAAAACAACCATTTGTTTTTGCCGTTCCTGATCCTTTATTGTATAAATTGAGCATGATAGATAGAGCCATGGGTAATAGCGCTCAAAGCAATAGTTATGCTTTAAATACACAAATACGTGACACTTATTCAGTAAATTTGTTAATTGAAGAAGCGATTACTTCCAGCCAGCTTGAGGGCGCAGTGACCACCCGCAATGTTGCAAAAGAAATGTTAAGAAGCCAGCGCAAGCCAAGAGATATCAGTGAACAAATGATTTTGAATAATTATCATGCGATGCAGTTTATACGTGGGCTAAAAAATGAAACATTAACTCCCAATATAGTGATGGAATTACATCGGATTATATCCCTAGATACCTTAGAAAAAAAAGAACAAGAAGGCCATTTCAGAACTGCTGAAGATGATATTCGCATCGTTGATGTGCGAGAAGATCTGATATTGCATACGCCACCTAATGCAGATGAATTAGCGGAGCGATTGCAGAAACTATGTGATTTTGCAAATGCTCGAATAGACGATGAAAAATTATTTATTCACCCGGTTATCAAAGCAATATTGTTACACTTTATCCTGGCTTATGATCATCCTTTTGCTGATGGTAATGGCCGAACTGCACGAGCATTGTTTTATTGGTCTATGTTACATCAAGGTTATTGGCTGACTGAATTTATTTCTATATCTCATATTCTTAAAAAAGCACCTGTAAAGTATGGGAAAGCTTATCTTTATACTGAAACAGATGATAATGACGTCACTTATTTTTTATTTCATCAAGTAGAGGTAATCTTAAATAGCATACAAGCACTACACCAATATTTGGAGAAAAAAGCGAATGAAATCAAGGAGGCTAAACAGTTATTGCTTGCGACAAATAGATTAAGTGAGCAATTTAATTTCAGACAGCTGTCATTAATTAGACATGCTTTGCGACATCCTCAGATGCATTATGAAATTAAAAATTACCAACATTCACATAATATTACCTACGATACTGCACGAACTGATTTATTAGCGTTAGCAGAACACGGAGTATTGGTAAAACAAAAAATCGGGAAAAAATTTGTTTTTGTGGCACCAGCAGAATTAAGAAAGCGACTTGAATAGGGTCTGTTGACAATTGGTTCTTTGAAGCGAAAAAAGAGAGAATCGAGGAAAAATTGATTCTTGTTTGAGGCGAATAGCAAGCTATTTAACGAAAAC
>JABEVJ010000227.1 GCA_013043985.1 Legionellales bacterium
AATAACGCTCTCTCTTTTACCTCTTTTCTAAAACGATGAGATTCGAACTCATGCGCATTTTTCCCGCTAATACGGGCTACGCTGCTCAATTCGACTTTAGATTCACATCTATACCCATCGTACTTCAAGATGCGAAGTTTGTATCGTCGGCTAAACGCGATGCCGACATGATGCTTCCTTACGAAAAGCTCGAAATAGTATGTACTATTCCTTCACTTTTCTCAGTCACCATCATGTCGTCCTCATCGTTTATCCTTGATACAAACTTCGCATCTTGAAGTACGATGGGTATATATCATTTTTTGAGTGAAGTTTTGTTTTCCAGATCCGGAGCAGACGATGGCTGATAAGTTGTGCAACCAGCTATTTGTAAAAACTGTAAAAATACAGGTTTGTCATCTGTAAAAACAATATCTGAAGCATTGATGGTACCTACAGGTTTCCATCCTTCTGGATAAGTCACCGTAATACCATATTCAGCCATTTCCGGTGGAAAGTTAATTTCAATACCTTGTTGAAAAAAATGTTTGATTACCGCTAAAAATTTTTGACCAGTATCAGCATACATTGCTCCAGTTGGTTTTTCCGAGTCTTTCCATTTATTAAGAAAGCGCTCAACATCAATTTCGACGGAGCATACGGGATCGTTAATATTCTTTGCCGGAAGTTGAAAATGGCAAATAGGAGAGGCTTCATTCTCTCTCAGCATTTGACGGAGTTCGATGACCATTTTTTGTGCAAGCGGGTCATCACCTGTTAACTCTGCAACTAAGAGGGCATGAGCTAACTCCTCATTTTGACCTTGTTTATTTGATTCATCACGCTTCATTAAGCTATTCATTCTTTGTGACTGCAAGCTTGCGACTTTATCTAATGAAAAATCGTTCAAGTAAGCATTAAAAATATGAAAAGCAGGATTTAGTCTATATATTTCTGTTTCACCGCCAGGATAATCAGAAGCACTAAATCCTGCGCTTGCCATCATAATTTTGTCACCTTTGCTAATGATCGTCTGAAGGATAGGCAATATTTCCTCCTCATTAATTAAAAGTTTGTCGGTTCCATAGCCTGCTTCGGTTATTAATTTTTTTAAATGTTTTACGACCAAACGGGAAAAATCTTGTTTAGTTAAGTTATCTTTATTTAAAACCGCATCTGGATTATTGTTGGAATACTCTTCCCACGCTTCGTTAAATGCTAAATCCGCAAATGACCGAATATAATCTGGAATCAGCGTACTATCCAAATCCCAAAAATATATTTTTGACATTTTAAATTCCTTCAGAATAAACTATTACTCTTATTATGAGTATAGGCGTATTTTTTAAAGTCAATGTTAAGAAATGTTTTTTAAAGTACGGTAAGTATAATCTAATCAACTGCGCTTCTTCGCATATTGAAGTGCGTTGGGTATAGACGCCAACCTCTTTTTTGCGCATAATAGGCACCCTTAGAAAAACAATGAGCATATACAGAATTATGGAGTTAATTGATTTTTTACCTCGTGAAAATGTCCGTGCCAGACTCGTTGCCCAAAGCAAAAAGCGGGCACTTGAAATAGTGAGTGGAATAGCATCCGTCTATCTTGGTAACGCCAAGTTGACCTTCCCTATTCTTGAGGGTATGCTAAATCGTGAGCGTTTGGGCAGCACTGGTATTGGTTCAGGTGTAGGTATTCCACACTGTCGCCTCAATGACATCAGTGAGCCAGTAGCTGTTTTAATTACCCTTGATAAAGGTATAGATTATCAGGGCATTGACAATCAATCTGTTGATATTGTGATGGGATTGCTTACACCTCGTGAATCGACGGAGTTACACATTGCCTTATTGGCGCAGGTTGCTGAACAATTCAGTAAACACGAAGTACTAAAGCGTGTCAGAGGTGCGCAAGATGACCAGATGTTATATGATGTTATATCCTCACTGCGGTAGCGAATTTTTAACTTATGAATGAACAACCCAATATTACATTGCATGGCGTCTTTATGGAGGTTTCTGGTTTTGGGGTCCTGTTACGGGGTAATAGTGCTATCGGAAAAAGCGAAATGGCACTCAGCTTGATTAATCGAGGTCATCGCCTGGTTGCTGATGATGCGGTAGATATAAAACAAGTTGCACCTGAAACTTTAATTGGCTCTTGTCCTCCCTTGTTACAGGATTTTCTAGAGGTGCGGGGGCTAGGAATTATCAATATACGTATTATGTTTGGTGACAATGCAATAAAAGACAGTAAACGATTACAGTTAATTGTTAAAATGGCAGCCTTTGAGGAAAATGAGTTGCAGCAAATTGATCGGTTACATGGAATGTACCGAATGGAAACTATTTTAGGAACTACTATTCCCGAGGTCACTATTCCCGTTGCTCCAGGGCGAAACTTGGCGGTTCTTATTGAAACAGCAGTACGTAATCAAGTGCTCAAGCATAATGGCTACGATGCGCCGCACGAGTTCATTCTTAAGCAACAGCAATCTTTGCGAGATAACAGTACAAAATGAATATCATTATTGTCAGTGGTCGTTCCGGTTCTGGAAAAAGTATTACCTTGCATTTATTGGAAGATATTGAATACTACTGTATCGATAATCTACCCGTCAGTATGCTTCCAACCTTAGCGAGCCATCTTAAAAACAGCTACGATAAAATTGCTATCGGTATTGATGCTCGTAACTTGCCTCATGACCTCGATCAGTTTCATCATATGCTGGAAAAATTTTATGCTGCTGGTAATCGTTGCGAAATTATTTATCTTGATGCCGATGATAATACCTTGATAAAACGCTTTAGTGAAACGCGTCGAAAGCATCCATTAAGCAATCAGAACATTTCATTGGCCGAGGCGATTGAAAAGGAAAAGCGTTTGCTTGAGCCGATCGCCCACATGGCTGATTTGCGAGTAGATACCACTAATTATACAATCTATCAATTACGTGAAATATTGACATCGAGAATTAATCGTGAAAATCGATCACTTTCTTTGTTGATACAATCATTTGGTTATAAGTTTGGTGTGCCATCAGATAGTGATTATGTCTTTGATATTCGCTGCTTGCCAAACCCTTATTGGGAGACTGAGCTGCGGCATCAGACAGGGCTTGATTTACCCGTGCAAGAGTTTTTGGATAAAAAGCCCGAGACGGAGCAAATGCGGCGTTCGCTCATTGATTTTCTGGAAATGTGGATTCCTCAATATGAAGCCACTAATCGCACATATATGACGATTTCAATTGGTTGCACAGGCGGACAGCATCGCTCAGTCTATCTTGCAAAACTGATTTATGACCATTTCAGTAAAACTCGCAAAAATGTCCAGATGCGGCATCGGGAATTATTATGACAGTAAGTGTCCTTCTTATCACGCATGAAGATATTGGCAATGCGATGCTCCATATTGCGCAGCAAACCTATGGTGAGCTTCCCCTGCCCGTTACCCCCGTAACGGTTTCTTATGAAAGTGATCCTGACGAATTACTCGTCAAACTCAAAAATTTTATTCGTGAAATTGGTGAGACTGAAGGAGTATTGATCTTGACAGATATGTTTGGTTCAACTCCTTGCAATCTGGCACAAAATTTGGAGGCAGTCGGAAATATCAAAGTCATTTCAGGCTTAAATTTACCGATGTTAATCAGAATATTAAACTATCCAACTTTAACCCTTAATGAGTTGGCTGAAAAGGCCATCTCTGGAGGCAAAGAGGGTGTTATTGATTGTTAAAAAGGTATACTCCTTGAAATTGGATTTGCGGCTAGGCGCGGTTGACTCGAGCCGCCGGAGTGTACTGCCTGTACATGAGGACGGCGCGAGTCAACCGCAACAACGCCGCAGATTCAATTCCGAGGAGTATAATTATGCAAGTTCAAACAATTACGATTGTTAATAAATTAGGTCTACACGCACGCGCATCAGCAAAATTAGTTAATACAGCAAGCCGTTTTGGAGCTCATATTGACATCAAGCGCGGCAACAAAATTGTGAATGGCAAGAGCATTATGGGGGTGATGATGCTGGCAGCCAGTAAAGGAACTGAAATTGAGCTGCATATACATGGCGAAGATGAGGTCAATGCTATGCAGGCTTTAGTTGAACTCATTACCAATCGATTTGGCGAAGATGAATGAGTCGTCTGAATTGTCAACAAATGCGGCGTGATTATAGCGATTCCCGTTTACTGCTCGGCGAAATGCCGTCAGATCCGATTGTCCTATTTATTCAATGGTATCAAGAAGCCGTGTTAGTTGGGAATAATGAGCCTAATGCGATGGTGCTGTCAACCATTGATGAGTCTGATATGCCTGATAGTCGAGTTGTTTTACTGAAAGAAATTGATGATGTTGGGTTTGTTTTTTTTACCAATTATGAAAGTGCCAAAGCTCATCAGATCAAACATAACCCACATGTTGCGCTGAATTTTTATTGGCAGGAATCAGTACATCAAGTCCGCATTCGTGGCCAAGCACATCCTATTTCTTCTGCTCGATCAGCCGCTTATTTTGCAACACGCAGTCGTGAGAGTCAATGTGCCGTTTATGCCTCTAAACAAAGCATGTCATTGAGTGAACGTGAGCTTGATCAGCGAATGCAAGAGGTCAAGGAGCATTTTGGCAACGACTCCATTTCTTGCCCTCCCTTTTGGGGTGGATATTGTGTTGAGCCGATGACGATGGAGTTTTTTCATGGTCGCCAGGCTCGTCTGCATGATCGAATTCGTTATAGAAGGACGGAGCAGGGTGCTTGGTTGATTGAGCGTTTAGCACCTTAGGGCGTTTTTTTATAATCCAATTAATAGCTGTAAATAGTGGTATTATCCCAAAATTCCATGGTTTCCTGATAGGTCGGATCTGCCTGCATAGCTAACAAAGCACGCGTAATACCTTCAATTTCTTCTTTTTTTTGCAATATTGCTAATTCGTGTGCGATTGCCTGCCGGATAAAAGCCGTACGTGATATGCCCAAATGCCGAGCAGCTCGTGAACTGGCATTTGCCATTGTATCAGGCAAAGTAATGGATAATTGGGTATTCATATTAAAACTTATATCAAATAACATATAGTTTATAATAGGTTAAAAATTAATAACCGTCAATTTATATTGCAATGCTTACAAAAAAACAAGTTAAAGCAACAAATGTTCTGGCTATTTTTATTAGAACTTTATTGGATGTTATTCGTAATTGATCACTATAAAAGGTTACGAGAGAAACAACGCCTATCCCGATAAAGGTTATTGCCAAGGCGGAGGTTGAAGAGTAATCACGTCCGGCAAGTATATAACTGATCAATGCAGCGCTGGTCATTTGCAGACAGCCTAAGATGGCCGATGTGCTACCGCCAAGATGACGTAAATTATTAAATGCATGTGAGAGGGCATTCGGAATAATAACCCGGGCACCAATAACGAAGATAGAAACGGGTAATAATAAACTGCATATGCTTGGCGTAAAAAAGTGGCCCCATATCCACATGATTAGGCCACTTGTTATTAATATAAGGATGCCTGCTAGCAAAAGATTTTTTGTTCCTACCGTATTTACTAATTGAGTTACCGCAAAACCGCCAACGAAGTAGCATACTGCAATAACCAGGGATGAAGCGCCATATTGTATGGCAGAAAGATGAAATACATTCATTAAGAGTAAGGAGCTCACCTGAAAATAAGCAATTAATCCAGCAAATGCCAATGAATAACAAATACTCGATGCAATAAAACTTGGTGTAGTAAATATGGTTCGGTAATCTTTAAAGACCTTGCTTAAAGATAAATGACTCAATCGATGTGTGACATTGGTTTCAGGTAGCTTAAAAATAATCATCGAGAGAATTAAAGTAACATAAAGTGTGGCCATAAGATAATTGGCATGCCAACCCACCCATTCCTGCACAACACTTCCTAATAAAGGTGCCAGAGCGAGAACAGCGACAAGGGTTGTTGTGGTATATGACCAGGCTTTGCTAAATGCAGCTCCTGAAAAACAATCGCTGGCTATGGCGCGGTTTAATACGCCACAGGCACCCATCCCTACACCCGCCAGTAATCGAAATAGCAAGAGCAATGTGAATGAGTGTGTAAAAATCATGGCAGTATTGGCAAATAAAAACAAGAGGCATCCACCAATCAGTACTGATTTTCGACCCCAGCGATCGGATAAGGGGCCATAAATCAGCTGCGACAAGCCAAAACCCAACATATACGCCGATAGAGTGAGTTGTACCTGATTGCCAGAAACACCAAAGGCCTGACTAATTGCAGGCAATGATGGCAATGTGCTATCAATCACAAAGCGGGCAGCTGATGAAATGGCACATAACAGCACAATAATGGTCATTAATTTATATTTTTGTTCTTCTTGGTTACAACCGTTCATAACTCAATCCTTCTTGCATCATTCACTTGAAGATTAAGAATAGACTATAAACACCGTCATGTACCTGACATTCACATTACGAATTTGTCATTTTAGTAAAAATACCCCGGTACAGAAGGAAAAATCAGTGTCACAGTGGTGCCTTTGCCAAGTTCGCTGTTTATTAAAATCTCGCCGCCGTGCAATTCTACAATGGATTTTACAATGGCCAAACCTAAGCCACTGCCGCCTGAAGCCTCTGAACGGGCAGCATCAACACGATAAAAACGATTAAAAATACAGGGGAGAGCTTCAGCAGGAATGCCAATGCCAGAATCTTGTATGATAATCGCTGCTTTTCCTTTCTGCATTTCCATTTTTGCTTGTATTTGTCCGCCATCTTGCGTGTAACGTAAGGCGTTAGAGCAAATATTGTGCAGAACTCGCTGAAATAAGAGCTCATTGGCCATGATAGTCAGTTGCCCTTCCAAACTTATTTTTATATTGCGCTCTTCGGCCACAGGTTGATAATACTCAAAAATATTTTTTAATTGCTCTTCTGCAACAATAGCTACCCGTTGTAAGTGAGCTACTGGGGTATCGACTCTTGCCAAGAATAGCAAACTTTCTATTATTCGAGCCAATCGATCATATTCTTCTACACTTGAAACCAGTACTTGTTGATAGTCGTCCAGTGGGCGTGTCTTGATGAGGCAAAGTTCTGCCTCACCTTTTAGATTGTTAATCGGCGTACGTAATTCATGTGCAAGATCAGCGGAAAACTGGGTTAAGCGTTTAAATGAATCCTCTAGCCGATCAAACATTGCATTTAAATTATTGGCCAAGTGAGTAAATTCGCGAGGCCAATTGCCAAGTATTAAACGTTCATCCAATTTTTTAGTGGAGGTACTCTCAATAGTTTGCATGACTTTATAAAGTGGTTTCATGCTATAACGTGCCAACAGCCATCCTGGGATTGCAGAAAGAATCACGCCAGCGATAAATAAAGAAATGAGAATTTGCCAGTAATCAATTAATAATGCATTTTCTTTGTGCATCCCTAAAACTATTTGTATCGGAATAGGAGCATGAGGAGAAGGTAAAGTAATCCAACCTGATAATAACAAGGCTTTTTTGCGGCATTCCTTACAACTTGAAATAATATAGCGCGTAGAGAGATTTGGTATCGTATCAGGAATAAGATTGTGTTTAAATATTTTATTCATCCCTGGTATTTCGACATGGTTGATATTACCCGGCTCGCCCATACGGATATAATACCTTTCCATATTACTTGAATTTTGTGTATGGGTAAGTATTTCGCCGCGCAATGCAGAGGCTGTCAAGGCAGGTTTCAATAGCATGTTTTTTTGGATGAAATTGTATTCATTTAGCAGCGAGCTTTTTTTAGCTTTATAGAGGCTATATTCCAAACTCAAATACAGCATACAGGCAATGATAAACAGTATAGTCGTGATCGAGAAAGTATAAAGCCCCGTTAACTGTAAAATAATCGAACGCGAAATAAAAGCCTGTTTAACAGGGAAATAAATTTTTTCTTTAACGTATTTCCATAACATAGCCCACTCCCCGTACGGTATGAATAAGTTTGGGCTCAAATGGGTCATCCACCTTGCGGCGCAATCGTCTGATCATCACATCAACGGTGTTGACATCACTATCAAAATTCATATCCCAAACTTTTTCAGCAATCAGTGTGCGCGATAATACCTCTGTTTGGTGTGTTGCCAATAGCAAGAGCAAGGCAAATTCTTTTTGCGTCAGTTCAATGCGTTGACCCGTTCGGGTGACTCGATACCGCAAAGGGTCAATTTGTAAATTTGCGAGGGAGATCATATTTGTCGCCTTGAATTCTCCTTTACGCAAGCGGGCTCGAATACGAGCCAGTAGCTCAGAAAAAGCAAAAGGTTTGACCAAATAGTCATCGGCACCTAATTCCAACCCCTTGACTTTATCCTCAGTTGTATCTCGTGCTGTCAAAAATAACAAGGGTAAATGCGGATATTCTTTTTTCACGCTGGTTACAATCGCCCATCCCTCCAGCTTAGGTAACATGACATCCAAAATAATCAAATCATAGTTTTCAGTTAAAGCAAGAAAAAGACCTTGTTGGCCATCCGGTGCCCAATCAACAGAAAAACCGTGCTCAACTAGCCCTTTTTTCAAAAATCCAGCTGTTTTTATCTCATCTTCAATAATTAGAATGCGCATAATTTTAACAATTCGTTCCAGATTTCAATTTAATTCGCCATTGCGGGCATAGAGTCTCCGTGTTTGAGATCTCGGGATTTATGACGAAAAATAGCGGCGTCATAAATCCCGAAATATGAAACGCTTCGGGTATATTATAGAGAAAAATGATCTGCTGCAATTTTGTAAGCCTGGTTTTCACTCAAAGTTGATTTTTTTGGGTCGACAGTTAAACTCGCGATCATGACATTGAGTTCATCAGGCAGTTGCGCAAAGAGACTATTTTCGTTTTCACGGTAACTGAACTTGCATAATAATTTTGCATAGCCTGTAATGGATGTTTGTGCTTTATGCCGTCGTTTTATAAGCAATAAATCCTGTTTGGTAAGAGGAGCGTACTTGTCTTCAGGGGTGCCTTTGTTATAAGCATCTGGATAATTCTTGATTATTGAATGATATAACGTTGAACAATCAATTGCTGGATCAGTAATCATTGTATTTATGCTTACAGCAGTAAGAGGTAAAAGCTTGGAAACGATTGATTTATTATTTGTTTGAAGTGCTGCATAGACTTCCATTGTACCGATTGTTAGGTTTTCATCAATCAAAGCAGAAATAGTGTTTATTTTTTCAGTTTGGATTGCTTCCAGCAGTAATTCACTGAGTATATTTTTATCGGCACACTGTCGCAGTAATGGACGATAAATTTCTTCATTGTCCACTGTTAGAGCAAGTTGTAAAGCTTCTTTGTCAATATTTACCGGAATGTCGAGAAGAATATTTAACAATTCTACATCAGATTTTTTAATGACAGCAATGAGAAGCGTGTTCATCTCGGATTTCAGTGCTTCATTCTTTAGAAGCTCTGGTTGTGCATTAATTAACTTACGAATAATCTGCGTGTTTTGGCTTTCAATAGCCAATCTAAGGGAGCTGGAAGTAATTTCAATATTTTTTGCCAACAAATTTATCACCATAGACATGCTAGCAATTTTAATTGCCTCATTGAGCAATTCTGTATCAAAGGACTCAACTTTTTTGATGAGGTTTATAAAATTGGAAATATCTTTATTTTTAATCGCTACCAAGAGTATGTCCTTTGGAACAGACTGAATGTTTTGTAGCAGAGATACGACTTTTCGCGATTGTTTTTGATTTACTGCGTTAAGAAGAGCATCAAGAGGGGAGGACACTACATTATTATTGTTTGACATGATTTTTTTCTCATTTTGTTAATTTGTGTCGTAATAATAACAATAATAGATTAACTAAAAATTAGATGTGCATTATTTTATACTGATATTATAGATATTATGTCTTTAAAAAGGCATCTTTACCAGACCATTCCCGTGGTTCCATGAAACGCTTCGCATCTTGAAGTGCGATGGGTATAGAGAAAAAATATTTTGATAATATATAAATTATGTATATAATAAATTTTTATTTATTGGAGCATAAGTAATGTTAAAAATACAAATCTATTATTTGAGACCTCAAGCAGGCTTCACCTTAATTGAGCTGATGGTTAGCATAGCAATTGTTGCCATACTGGCATCAATTGCGATTCCGGCATACAAAGAATACAGCGATAAGGCAAAATATACGGAAGTTGTGCAGGGCGTTGCAAGTTATAAAGTAGCCGTTGCTACATGTGGATTGGTGCTTGGCACACTTGATGGGTGTACAGGCGGACAGAATGGGATTCCACAGCCAAAAGGAACGGGTAACATTAATAGTATTGATATAACCAATGGTGTGATTACTGGAATAGGTAAAGGTACGTCACCATTGGACTCAAGCTATGTTCTTTCTGCCATTTTAAGCGAAGGCGGGATTGGTTGGCAGGTAGGGGGGAGCTGTCGGGAGGCAGGTTTATGTTAGGGTCTGTTTACAAAAGGGCTCGAAAAATAAATTTTATTTAAAAAAGAATTCGTTCTCGAATTTTTATCCTTTTTGAGTTACACTAGTTTAACCTAAAAACGGCAGTTGAAATCTGCTGCGAGGCATTAATGCCTCTCGCTACGATTCAACTTTTGTTTTTAGGTTAAAATCTGCGTTTAAGATGACAGTTAAATCAGAAAAAGATATACTCATGTGTGATAATTCCAAGATTCTTAGAAACCACAGGGCTACAACATGCTGACCATTACCTTACCTGACCAAAGTCAACGGCAATTTGCTTCTCCGCTCACTGTATTTGAGCTTGCGCAATCTATTGGAACAGGACTTGCCAAAGCTGCTCTAGCGGCAAAAATTGACGACAAACTTGTGGATACAAGTTTTTTAATTACGACTGATTCGAATGTAGCGATTATCACCGATAAAGATCCCGATGGTTTAGAAATTATTCGCCATTCTACCGCGCACCTGCTGGCGCACGCTGTGAAAACTCTTTATCCATCGGCACAAGTCACAATCGGTCCGGTGATTGAGGATGGCTTTTACTATGATTTTGCATTTGAGCGTCCATTCACTCCTGAAGATTTGGAAAAAATCGAACTTAAAATGCATGAGCTGGCTAAACAAGATTTCTCTGTCAGCCGAATAACGATGAAACGTGATGAGGCACGCCTTTTCTTTCTTAACCAAGGCGAAAATTATAAAGCAGAGATTATTGACGCGATCCCTGAAACCGAAACACTCTCACTTTACCAGCAAGGTGATTTTGTTGATCTTTGTCGCGGACCTCATGTGCCAAATACTGGAAAATTAAAAATATTTAAATTGATGAAAGTGGCAGGTGCCTATTGGCGTGGAAATGCAGATAATGAGATGCTGCAACGGATATACGGCACAGCATGGCCAGATAAAAAAATGCTGGATGCGTATTTATATCGACTCGAAGAGGCTCAGAAACGCGATCACCGGAAACTGGGGCAGGAGCTTGATTTATTTCATTTTCAGGATATTGCACCTGGGATGGTATTTTGGCATGACAAAGGCTGGTTGATTTATCAGACCATTGAGCAATACCTCCGGAAAAAATTGCGGAAGTATGGTTATGAAGAAGTACGTACACCCCAGATTTTGTCTCGTCGTCTCTGGGAGTTAACAGGTCACTGGGATAACTACCGGGATGAAATGTTTACCACTCAATCTGAAAATCAAGATTTTGCTATCAAACCTATGAATTGCCCTTGTCACATCCAGATTTTTAAACACGGATTGAAAAGTTATCGCGATTTACCCATTCGAATGGCTGAGTTTGGCTCCTGTCATCGGAATGAATTATCGGGAGCGCTTCATGGCTTGATGCGAGTGCGTGGTTTTACGCAAGATGATGCACATATTTTTTGTACTGAAGATCAAATACAAGATGAGGTGCTCAAACTGATTGACCTGACAAATGAGGTTTATACTGATTTTGGTTTTAATGAAGTGCAGTTTCACTTGTCAACGCGGCCAGCGAAAAGAGTAGGGTCAGATGAAATTTGGGATAAGGCAGAAAATGCTTTGAAAGAAGCATTGGACGCAAAAGGATTAAAATGGGTGTTAAATCAAGGAGATGGTGCTTTTTATGGCCCCAAGATAGATTTTCGTTTATGTGATTCTATAGGACGGATTTGGCAATGCGGCACGATTCAGCTTGATTTTGCTGTGCCAGCCCGTCTGGATGCAACCTATATTGCAGAAGATAGCAGTCGGCAAACGCCAGTCATGATACACCGAGCACTGGTTGGTTCAATGGAACGTTTCATTGGCGTACTAATTGAACACTATGCAGGTCGATTTCCATTTTGGCTGGCCCCTGTTCAGGTTGTCATAATGAATATTACCGATCGTCAACGCGATTATGTGACCGAAATGACAAAAAAATTACAAGAATTAGGGTTTCGTGTTAAATTTGACTTGCGTAATGAGAAGATAGGCTTTAAAATCCGTGAGCACACTTTGCAACGTGTGCCATATCTGCTTGTTGTTGGTGATAAAGAACTTGAAAACACCGAAGTTAGTGTTCGTACACGCGAAGGTGAGGTTTTAGGATCAATGTCAATAGCAAGCTTGGTGTCGCTATTACATCAACATGTGTTGAGTATATAGCCTGAATTTTCTGGAGGAACAAAACTATAAACGCGAATACTATGCAGCAAAACGCTAAAGCGCGGGTGAATAATCAAATACGCGCAAAGCAAGTGCGATTAATTGGGGTTGACGGTGAACAAGTTGGAATCGTTAACACGCTAGAGGCACTGGCAATGGCGCAAGAGGCTGAACTGGATTTAGTAGAGTTATCGCCTAATGCGGAGCCGCCTGTTTGTCGCATAATGGATCATGGTAAGTTTTTGTTTCAAAAGAAGAAAAGGGATGCAACTGCACGCAAAAACCAAAAGCAAGCAGATATCAAGCAAGTAATCTTCCGTCCAGTGACGGATGAGGGCGATTATTGGGTCAAACTACGCAACCTAATTCGCTTTTTGGAGCAGGGGGATAAAGCAAAAATCCTCATGCGATTTAGAGGTCGGGAACTAGCACACCAGGAAATTGGTCTTGCTATCTTGAAACGTGTTGCAATCGACTTAGAGCCGTATGGCACTGTTGAGCAGCATCCCAAGATGGAAGGTCGCCAGCTTATTATGGTTGTTGGTCCTAAAAAGAAAAAATAACGTTACTATCCTCTTTTTAAGGGGAATTGCGTACGCTTCTTTTATCATTAAAAAATGTAGGGTTAATTAACTTTTTTAAAGATTTCGAGTGTTTGCAAAAGTAACTTCATTAGTTAGTGTTGCCACGAGAGAATTTTTGTCCAAAGACAAGGCAAAAATAGCTCGAAAATGCGCCTGTACTACGTCGTGTACACTTCGCTTTTTTCGCCATTTTTGCCTTGTCTTTGAACAAAAAAATCTCGTGACGACACTGTCTCATCAATGCGGAGTTAATGTATCATGAGTAAATTAAAAAGCCATCGGGGCGCTGCAAAGCGTTTTCGATTGCGTGCTAACGGAGTGAAATTCCGTAGAGCGAACCGTAATCATATTTTGACGAAGAAAAGCACTAAACGCAAACGTCATTTGCGTTCAGCAGGCGATATGCATCCATGTGATGTTGTATCAGCAAAGCGCTTACTTCACGGTAGCTAATTAATCGGGAGAATTTCACTATGTCAAGAGTAAAACGTGGGGTCACAGCACGTGCCCGCCACAAAAAAATATTAGTCCAGGCTAAGGGGTATAGAGGCGCGCGTAGCCGCACTTATCGCTCAGCCAAGCAAGCTGTAATTAAAGCGGGTCAATATGCTTACCGCGATCGCAGACAACGCAAACGACAGTTTCGAGCTTTATGGATTGCTCGTATTAATGCTGGTGTCCGTAGTCTCGGCTTAACATACAGTCAATTTATGCATGGATTGAAGAAAGCGGCGATTGAGATTGATAGAAAAGTATTAGCTGATCTAGCAGTTCATGATAAACCAGCTTTCGAAGCTATTGTAGAGCAAGCAAGAACACAAATTGCTTGACAGTTAGGTTGGGTGCCTGCATAATGCGGGCACTCAATATTGCGCCCGTAGCTCAGCTGGATAGAGTACCTGGCTACGAACCAGGGGGTCGGGAGTTCGAATCTCTCCGGGCGCGCCATTTTATCTCAATCGCAGAGAGTATATACCAGTCAAGAATCATTATTCAGTGGTATACTCCCTTCTCTTTCAACTCAATTTTATTGCGCCCATAGCTCAGCTGGATAGAGTACTTGGCTTCGAACCAAGTGGTCGGGAGTTCGAATCTCTCTGGGCGCGCCATCTTTGGCTATACTCATCGCACTTCGCATCTTGAAGTACGATGGGTATATATACCCATCGTACATCAAGATGGCTATAGTCTTCGCATTTGAAACTCTGGGTTTCCTAACTTGCTATTTTTTGCCAGATGAAATGATGTGCACTGTACAATATGAATAACTTGCTTGCTTTAATCGTTTTACCTAACGAAAAATACCGGCGTTATAAAATCCGAAAACCCATGTGTGTCGAGTATATATAACTATAAATGGCCGAACAAATCCCAATCACTGAAAATTTGATAAAAAACAATACTATTTAGATGTTTAAGAGGACTTAAATTCAAAAAAAGCTCTTCCATTGCTAATAATTTTCTGCTAGGCTGTACTTGCTTAAGTAACTAATTGGAGTATGGAAATGAAAAAAGTAAGTTTTGTTTTGTTAGGGATGGCAGTAAGCAGTTTTGCGTTTGCGCAAGGGACGAGCTCAACATCAGGCTCATCAATGGCAGGTAGCTCATCAATGATGACCGCCCCAGCTGCTACTACAAGTGCGACACCCATGGAAACAAAGTGTCAAAAAATGGGTGCGGCTAAGTGTGAGCAAATGAAGCAAGCAATTGCCATGAAGTGGAAAAACCTGACGCCAGCTCAGAAAGAAGCGATTGAAGCGAAATGGAAAAACAGATGGAAGCACGCTACACCTGAGCAAAAACAAATGGTGAAAGAAAAAATTATGCAAAAATGGAATGCAATGACACCTGCAGAGCAACAAGAAATGTTGCAAAAAATGCAGGCAAACATGGCAAGCCAATCAAGCATGAGCACTACAACACACTAATGCTTCTGCTTTGTTTTTCGCAATTGAATCTGCAGTTTGATGCGGTTGAAGTGTTTAACCGCAACCATGCTGTAGATTCAATTTCAACACGATTTTGATAAGATAAGTTTGGATGCGCCCAGATTCAGCACCAAAGCTGTTTTAAAAAAATTGAGCCGGAATGTGAGGATTTTTTGAAAATTGTTGCATTTTTGGCGCCCCGCGGCGGGATTCGAACCCACGACCCTTCGCTTAGGAGGCGAATGCTCTATCCAGCTGAGCTACGGGGGCATAATTGGCAAGTTAGAAAACTCATGTGTTTTGAGTATAACATAATCCACCAAACAAAACTATCGTTCTATACCCAAGATACTTCAAAATGCTAATTTCTGACTTGTTCTTTTACGTCAGAGTAATATTATAAAAACTTCACAATATGAGTAACTATTGCTTGTTTTTATAATATTACCTGACATAAAATAACGGCGTCATAAACTTAGCATTTTG
>JABEVJ010000228.1 GCA_013043985.1 Legionellales bacterium
AAACCAGCAAGTTATTCATATTGTGCAGTTTTAATCGTTTCATAGGGCGGAAAAGAGCAAGTCAAAAACCCTAAATATGAAACGCTTCGGGTATATACCCAAGATACTTCAAAATGCTAAGTTTGCATCGTGCCAGACCTTTACTTATCTGAATCGAAATGAAGAATTCGGCTCAGGAGCATTAGCAAGCTCTATATAGTTGAGCATCATTTCAATATCAATTCCATATGGATTATAACTATGGCTGGCACTATATCCATTGTTGGCATTAGAAATTGTCATCGTTCCATAGCCTCGCATAGATTTCATTTCTATTGTAATAGCTGGATCCGCACAAAATTCTTCTATTTTTTTTATTGCTTCCGTAACATTTCCTTGATATTGTCCTTTGTCAATACCTAGTGTGTTTTTTTTATTTTCACTATGGATTTTAATATTCCAACAGTCAGTCATTTTAAGTTTCTCCTCATTTTTGAAGTGAATAGTGTAGCAAAAAAATACACTCAAGTCGATGCTAAGGGGTATTGACACCTACATTGTACTAGTGTAGCATTACAGTTATTGCGAATAAGGAAAGAGGATAAATCATGTTACAGCAGCTCACACAAGATGAATTTTTAGCATTATCGAAAACAGCAAACCGAGTAGCTGTTTATCAAGAGATAGCAGCCGATCGCTTGACACCGATTGGAATTGTCCAAAACCTGGCAGATGAAATGCTTGATGGAGCCATTCTCGAGTCCGGCTTACGGCATGAAGATGCTGGCCGCTATTCATTTATTGCCTTTGATTCGATGGCACAATTCAGTGTCCAGAATAATCAAGTTTCACAGCGCATTGAATCGAAGGTAAGCACGCCAAGCACGCCTCCCTTTATCGCATTACGTCAATTACTCTCAGAGCTATCTTGTGCGAGTAAACAGCATACCGCCAAATTTGTGCATGGTGGTGTCGGCTTGCTCACTTACGATGCCATTCGACTGTTTGAAGCCATTCCAGATCGCCACAGCTCTGATAACATCTTGCCAGAAGTGCTTTTTAATTTTTACCGCACAACTTTGATGTTTGATCATCTGCAACAAAAACTGCTGATTAGCGTTATTGTTGAAACTGGCGATAATCCTGTACAAGCTTACCTAGCAACTCAAGAAAAGATAAAAAAACTCATCACCAAGATAACTGCGGCTTCTCATCAGGAAACTACTCATGCCCATCCAAAAATAAAACAAGATACACCCGTCGATATCGATCTCAGTGATGAACAGTTTATGGATTTAGTTGAGCGTGCCAAACAACATATTGTCGATGGTGACGTTTTTCAAATTGTCTTATCACGCCGTTTTTCAAAACGTTATACTGCCACCCCGTTTGATATTTACCGGACATTACGTCGCGTGAGTCCTGCACCTTATATGTTTTACTTCCCCACTGAGCAGGGTGTCATTATCGGCGCATCACCCGAGAAACTCATTAGTGTGTACGATCGAAAAGTTGAGCTTAACCCAATTGCAGGTACCCGGCCACGTACAGAACACAGTAATGACGAGCATATTACTACTGAATTATTAAATGATAAAAAAGAAATGGCAGAACATATGATGTTAGTTGACCTGGCACGCAATGATCTAGGAGCGGTTTGCGAACCTGGCACAGTGAAAGTCAGTGACTTATCGCGAGTCAGACACTTCTCACATGTCAGTCACATTTGCTCTGCCGTCACGGGTCAATTACGTGAAGGCCTGGATGCTTTAGATGCTTTAGCTGCTGCATTTCCAGCAGGCACCTTAAGCGGCGCACCTAAAATCCGAGCAATGGAAATCATTGATGAACTTGAAACCTCAAAACGCGGTATGTATGGTGGTGCAATTTGCCGACTGGATTATCAGGGCAACCTTGATAGCTGTATTGCCATTCGCATGGCTTTGCTAAAAGAAGGTATCGCAACGATTCGTACAGGTGCAGGTATTGTCTTTGATTCAAATCCAAAAGCTGAGGCTGATGAAACCAGACACAAAGCGAGAAGCGTATTAGAGGCGATAGCACTCGCACAGGAGGAATTAAAATGATTCTGATAATTGATAATTACGATAGCTTTACTTATAACCTGTATCAAAGTGTGGCGCAATTTCACGCTGATATTCGTGTTATTCGCAACGATAAAATTACAGTAAATGAAATCAACCAATTACAACCCGCTGGTATTATTTTGTCTCCCGGACCTGGCCGACCAGAAGAAGCAGGAATTTGTATTGAATTAGTTCAGACCTTAGCTTCAAACATAGCCAAAAATCCAAGCGCGAAGAGCATACCGATGTTGGGAGTTTGTCTTGGGCTGCAAGCCATTGTCACTGCTTTTGGTGGTAAAGTTATTAAAGCACCCGAGATTGTCCATGGTAAACACGATTTAATTTTTCACAATCGTAAAGGCATTTACCAAAATTTACCGTTACCGTTTCAAGCGGGGCGTTACCACTCCTTAATTGCAGACCCCACCACTTTGCCCACGACACTATTAATTGAGGCCGAAAGTGCCTCCGGTTTAATCATGGGTATACGTCATGCAGAATTGCCTATATTTGGTGTGCAATTTCATCCTGAGTCTATTTTGACACCTAAAGGAAATCAGCTACTTCATAATTTCGTACGATATTGTATAAGTGAAGGTGTGAAATGACACTAAAAACTAGCATTGAAAAATTAATGCGTAAAGAAAATCTTGATCGCCTTACTTGTCAAGATGCTGTAAATGAAATATTGGATGCTGATGCCAATTCACTGCAAATAGCCGCTTTTTTGGTTTTATTACGATCTAAAACTGAAACACCTGAAGAACTAGCGGGTATGATTGCTGGATTGAAACAACGAATGATTCCAGTGTCCACAAAACATAAAGTGATGGATATTGTCGGTACAGGCGGCGATGGTGCAGGCACAGTTAATATATCCACAGGTAGTGCGATTCTTGCAGCAAGTTGCGGCGTTAAAATCGCTAAACATGGCAACCGCGCCGCAACATCACTTGCAGGCAGTGCCGATGTATTGGAAGCGTTTGGTATTGAAATTAATTTAACCCCTAAACAAGTCAGTGCTAGTATTGATGAAATAGGCATTGGATTTTGTTTTTACCCCAATTTTCATCCTGCTATTTGCCAATTAGGCGCATTACGCAAACAACTTAATGTGCCAACAACATTCAATATTTTAGGTTCATTATTAAATCCGGCCAATCCAGCGCATTTTTTATTAGGCGTTTTCGATGAATCTTTGTTGAGGCTAATGGCTGAAGCATTACAAAAATCTGGCACCGAGCGATCGATTATTGTTCATGGTTGCGGACTGGATGAAATCAGTTGTCTTGGCCCGGCAAAGGTAGTTGAAGTGACCCAAATGAATATCAAAGAATCCATTATTGACCCTGAACAATTGGGCTTTTCTCTTTGCACTCTCGCTGATTTACGCGGTGGTAACGCCAAAACCAACGCACAACTTTTATTAAACGTTTTTTCGGGTGAAAACTCATCTAAAAGCAGGGCTATTGCGGATACGTTGATTTTGAATGCTGCAATGGCACTTTATCTCTATGGTCTTCACCCATCACTTAGCGATGCCATCGATCATGCAAAAAACAATTTGCATGAGGGATCAGCATTAAAATTGTTGAATAAATGGAAGGAGTTTTCTCATGACTAGTCGACTTGAACCTATTATTGAGCATAAAAAAATTGAAATAGCCGCATTATATGAGCAATTAAAAGAAAATCCTGAGCATATAATTGCAAAAGTATTGAAAGGTGAGCTTGTTCGCCCTTCGCAAAAAAGCTTTAAACAAGCATTGCGAAATTCAGAGCTTGCTGTCATTGCAGAAATCAAACGACGATCACCCAGTAATGGCCCTTTGGCGCCAATCACCGATCCAGTTTCATTAGCAAAAACCTATGTTTCTGGTAAGGCTAGTGCAATATCTATCTTAACCGAAGATAAATTCTTTAACGGTCACATCGACGATTTAATACAAGTTGCTCAGGCATTACATGAAACGAGCACCCCTATTTTACGCAAAGATTTTATTTTTGATGAAATACAAATTGCTGAGTCCATTGTTGCAGGTGCTAATGCCATACTTTGTATTGTCGCTGTGCTTGGTAAGCAAACCAAAAATCTGTTAGATCGTGCACGCTCTTTAGGAATCGATGTTTTGGTTGAAGTGATCGAGCAAGAAGAGCTGGAAATTGCTGTTGAAGGTGGTGCTGAAATTATTGGAATCAATAATCGTAACCTCAAAACCTTTGAAGTAGATACGCAGCGCTCAATGCAGCTCATCACGAATATTCCTGATCATATCATTAAGGTAGCAGCATCCGGTATTTCCAATCCAACGATTGCCAAAGAATATTATCGTGCTGGTTTTGACGCGGTACTAATTGGCGAGGCCTTGGTGAAAGCACCCTCCCCGGCTGATTTTATAAGAGCTTGCCGTGATGAATAAGCCAGTAATTAAAATTTGCGGTGTTTGCGATCCCAAAATGGCTGGAGAAGCTGCGCGTTTGGGTGCAGATTTTGTGGGTATTATTTTTCACCCGCAATCTAGACGTTTTGTTAAGATTGAACAAACAAAAGCGATTGCTGCCGCAGCAAAAGAAAATGGCGCCATCCCCGTTGCCGTTTTTGTTGATCATACAGCTGATCAAATGGCTGAAATCTGTATCCAATCGGATATTCAGACAATTCAATTGCATGGTAGTATGGCAAGAAAACAACACTCCTTATTACCTGCTGATTATCAACGGATTTATGTGCAAGCGGTTTCATCTGCTGGTGTGATTAATAACGATGCTGATAATGGGCTGCTGTACTGTGATCCAAGGCGTGATTATTTATTATTTGATAATGTAGAAGCAGGCAAAGGCAGACCCTTTAATTGGGATGCTTTTAAATATAGTGGTCATTTTCGTATGGGTTTGGCGGGTGGCTTGACACCGGATAATGTAGGACTAGCCATTAAAAAATTTCAACCTGCATTGGTTGATGTTTCCTCTGGTGTGGAAAATTCATCAGGTGAAAAGGATTTAAGGCTAATTAAGGATTTTATTAAGGCAGTAGGAGTAGTTAATGACCATAAATAAAGTATTTGAACAACAAAATGGACGCTACGGTGAATTTGGCGGCGTTTACATGCCAGAGCTACTGATGGCGCCCATTACTGAATTGGCAGAAGCCTGGCAAAAAATAAAAGTAGATAAAGCCTTCCGCAAAATGCTTGCTGAACTTTTAAAAAATTATGCTGGTCGACCCACACCATTAACTGAGGTTTCGCGCTTTGCAGAGGCCATTAATGGGCCACGTGTTTTTTTAAAACGTGAAGACCTACTGCATACTGGTGCTCACAAATTAAATAACGCACTCGGTCAATGCTTATTAGCCCAAAAAATGGGAAAAAAACGTATCATTGCAG
The DNA here is from genome assembly GCA_013043985.1 of Legionellales bacterium. GTDB lineage: Bacteria > Pseudomonadota > Gammaproteobacteria > UBA1113 > UBA1113 > JABEVJ01. The sequence goes on from JABEVJ010000228.1 coordinate 5,453, forward strand.
AAACCGGTGCGGGGCAGCATGGCGTTGCAACTGCAGCAGCTTGTGCTCGTTTAGGATTAGATTGCGTTGTTTATATGGGCAGTGAAGACATGAAGCGACAAGCACCGAATGTCATGCGTATGCAGTTAATGGGTGCTAAAGTCGTTGCGGTCAACAATGGTTCAGCCACCTTGAAAGATGCCATCACTGAAGCCTTGCGCGATTGGGCGGAATCGTTTGACACCACCTACTATTGTTTAGGATCCGCCTTAGGCCCGCATCCTTATCCAGATATGGTAGCGACATTTCAGTCGGTGATTGGTGAGGAATGTGCAGTGCAGTTTTGGCAATTATTTGAATCACATCCCGATCTCGTGATTGCCTGTGTAGGTGGGGGCTCAAATGCCATCGGAATTTTTTCGGCTTTCTTGGATGATGAAAAGGTTCGTTTAATTGGCGTTGAAGCAGGTGGTCATGGTACGCAATTAGGGGAACACGCAGCTCGCTTTCATTCTTTAACACGAGGTGTTTTGCACGGTTGTTATACTTATGTTTTACAAGACGAACATGGCCAGATTGCCCCCACTGCTTCCATTTCAGCAGGCTTAGATTATCCTGCTGTCGGGCCGCAACACGCACAATTATTTGAAAATAAACGAGCTGAATACGTTTCAGTAAATGATGAGCAAGCTCTTAATGCCTTACATCTGTTAGCTCGTACAGAGGGAATTATTTGTGCCTTAGAATCCGCTCATGCCTTGGCCTTGTTATGCAAGATTGCCGCGACCCTGCCGAAAGATCAGCGTGTCGTAGTGAATTTATCTGGGCGCGGTGACAAAGATTTACCGCAACTTATGGAAAACGGCAGGATCAAATTATGAATGGCATAGAAAGAATTCATCATACATTTAGCCAGAACAAAACTTTTGTTGGCTATTTAACAGCAGGCGACGGCGGGATTAAACGCACCTTGGAAGCAGCACTGGCTTTAATTGATGGCGGTGTAAATATGCTTGAAATTGGCGTGCCATTTTCTGATCCGATAGCAGATGGCCCGGTTATTCAAAGAGCAGCTGCGCGAGCACTTGAATCAGGTACCACACTACAAGACATATTATGGCTTACGAAAGAAATTCGGAAAAAAAGTCAAATTCCTTTGATTTTATTTAGTTATTTGAATCCGATTTTATCTGCATTCACCACTTCTTTTTTTCAAGATGCAGAAAATGCAGGTATTGACGGTGCGCTTATTGTTGATTGTCCGATTGAAGAATCAGCACAACTCCATCAAAAGTTGCTTGACCACCACATCGCACCAATTTATGTGATTACTCCAACCACAAAAATTGATCGTATCAAAACGATTGATCACTATGGAAAAGGTTTTTTATATTACGCATGTCGAAAAGGAACAACGGGTGTTCGCTCAGCGTTACCTGATGATTTTGTCGAAAAAATGAATTTAATTAAATCCAGTACTCATTTACCTGTCATCACTGGATTTGGTATTTCAACCCGTGATGCAGCAAAAACCGTTCTACAATACGCTGATGGTGTTGTGGTAGGGTCATTATTCGTCAAAGCATTGGAAGAAGGCGCTAAGCCTTCTGAATTAACGAGTCTGGCTCAGTCAATCAATCCATTAAGGAGTAAAACATGATTCTTGTTATTAAAGAAAACACCAGCAGAAAAGAAGTTGACGATTTGGTTGCTAAGCTTGCCTGGATGAATTTGCAAGCTATTTCGACTGAGGAAAATGGCCGCTATTATATTGCTATTGTAAGTGGTGAAGATTCTGATATTGATTTTAAACAATTTGCTGTCTTACCTTTCATTGAAAGCATCCTGCCTTTTAAACAAAAATTTAAATTGGCAGGTCGCGAACTAAAAAAAGAACGGACTGTCATTAATATTGATGGACGTACGATTGGTGGCGGAATATTTGCTGTAATGGCTGGCCCCTGCTCGATTGAATCTGAAGAGCAAATTCATGAAACAGCTGCTTATGTCGCTGCATCTGGTGCTAATATTCTGCGTGGTGGCGCTTTTAAACCCCGTACTTCTCCTTATGATTTTCAAGGCTTGGGTGAAACCGGTTTACAGTATATGCAAAGCGCTGCCAAGAAAAATAATCTGCTCAGCGTCTCCGAAGTGATGGATACCCAGGATATTGATTTAGTTGCCAGTTATATGGATATCCTGCAAATAGGTGCCCGTAACATGCAGAATTTTAGCTTATTGAAGCAAGTTGGCAAATCAGGCAAACCAATATTGTTAAAACGCGGATTATCGGCAACTTATGTCGATTTTTTAATGGCAGCTGAATATATTTTACAAACGGGTAATCCCAATGTTATTTTATGTGAGCGAGGTATTAGAACTTTTGAAACTTATGCTCGCAATACCCTGGATATTGCAGCCGTGCCTATTTTACACGAGCTAAGCCATTTGCCAGTTATTATTGACCCTAGTCACGGCACAGGCATTCGCAGCATCGTTCCTCCCATGGCTTATGCAGCCATTGCAGCTGGTGCAGATGGGATCATGGTAGAAGTTCATCCTGATCCAGACAAGGCAATGTCGGATGCTAAACAAACTATTTCTCCACAAACATTTACCGAAATGATGACGGTTTTGCATCGGATTGGTCAGGCAGTGAATATAGAGGTAGTTCTCTGATGGATAAAGATGGTTGGCAAGGGTTTTTAGAATTGTGTTTGGCAGCTAAAGACAAACAAATTTTGTCTGAGTTGTTTGTGCTTCTACTCACTGCCGAAGAAAAGGCAAGTTTAGAGTCACGCTATCACATTATAAAGTCACTTCTTGAGCAAAAAAAGTCACAACGTCAAATTGCGGAAGATTTTAATGTCAGTATTGCCACAATAACTCGAGGATCAAATGAATTAAAGCGGATATCACCAGCACTCAGAGAGTTTTTAATCAATAAATTTTTGGGTTAATAGGGTCTGTTGACAATTGGTTGTTTGAAGCGAAAAAAGAGAGAATCGAGGAAAAATTGGTTCTTGTTTGAGGCGAATAGCAAGCTATTTAACGAAAACAAGAACCAATTTTTACCGATTAC
>JABEVJ010000229.1 GCA_013043985.1 Legionellales bacterium
CGAGCAATAGTTACTCATATTGTGAAGTTTTTATAATATTACTCTGGCGTAAAAGAACAAGTCAGAAATTAGCATTTTGAAGTATCTTGGGTATATACTATACCCAAACAGACAATTACACCCCTGAAAATTATTTAAGTAAATGAGTATTCAAGATCATGCAAAAATTAAATCAAATCGCCGAACAAGCTGTTCTATCTGCGGAACAGGCTGTTTCTCTGCAGCAGCTTGATGAGGTTCGCATTCATTATTTGGGTAAAAAAGGACAAGTCACTGAGTTTTTAAAAAGTTTGGCAAACATTAGTCCTGAAGAGCGGCCGTTGATTGGTCAGTCTGTTAATCAAGCCAAAGAAACCATACAAGAAGCGATCCAAAAACGATTGGAGGAACTAAAATCGGCAGAACTTGCGAAACGTCTGGCAGGTGAAACCATCGATGTTACCTTACCCGGACGAGGACATGCCGAAGGCCATCTGCATCCTATCACTCGTACAATCATGCGGATAGAAGACTATTTCACTCAATTAGGTTTTGATATCACAGGTGGTCAGGAAATAGAAAATGAGTATTACAATTTTGATGCACTCAATATTCCCGCACATCATCCCGCACGGGCTATGCATGACACCTTTTATTTTGAAAATGGGCTATTATTACGTACTCATACCTCGCCAGGCCAAATTCGTTATCTGGAAAAGAAACAGCCGCCAGTACGTATGATTGCGCTTGGGCGTGTTTTTCGTTGTGAATCTGATGTGACTCATACACCTATGTTTCATCAATTGGAGGGGTTATGCCTCGATAAAAATATATGTTTTTCTGATTTAAAAGGCATTTTAAAAGACTTTCTGCAATTCTTTTTTGAGGATGAGTTAGCAATGCGCTTTCGCCCTTCATATTTTCCTTTTACTGAGCCTTCAGCAGAAGTTGATATGCAATGTGTGATGTGTAAAGGAAAAGGTTGCCGTATCTGTAAAAATACAGGGTGGCTGGAGATTTTAGGCTGTGGTATGGTGCATCCGTCCGTGTTGGCTCCATTAGGTGTTGATACCGACACGATCAACGGATTTGCTTTTGGTGTGGGTATTGATAGACTGGCGATGTTACGCTATCAAATTAATGATTTGCGGTTATTATTTGAAAATGATATTCGATTTTTGCAGCAATTTTAAGAGCCTGTCTGGTTAAAGAATATCATAGCGAAAAATGAGGGAATTGAGCTAAAATTCATACTGATTTTAGCCAATTGTACTCATTTTGTAGCTGATATTCTTTAAACCAGACAGGCTCTGAGGTTTTCCATGAAAATAAGTGAAAAATGGTTAAGAGAATGGGTTGATCCCGATTGCGATCTGGCAACACTTTCACATAAATTGACGATGGCTGGATTGGAAGTTGAAAACACTAGCCCTGTAGCAGCCCAGCTAGAAAAGGTGGTTGTTGCTGAAGTATTAGATGTGCAACCCCATCCTAATGCAGACAAACTGCGGATATGTCAGGTTAATATTGGGCAAGTGGTTCTACAAATTGTTTGTGGTGCCAAAAACGTGGCGTCTGGTCAAAAAGTGGTAGCTGCGCTTATTGGTGCTGATTTAGGCAACGATTTTGTCATTAAACCAGCTCGCTTGCGGGGTGTCGAATCATCTGGGATGTTATGTTCTGCTTCTGAACTAGGTTTGGCTGAGGAGAGTGAAGGCATTCTGGTTTTGCCGAGTGATGCGCCTATTGGTACGGAAATAAATGAATATTTGCAACTCAATGATCATATAATTGAAATTAGCTTGACGCCTAATCGTGGTGACTGTCTAAGTATTGCTGGGCTGGCACGTGAAATGGCGGCACTGACTGGCGCAAAATTGACTCCGCCCGATATTCAGCCCGTACAACCCTCAATAGATGAAACATTACCGATATCAGTAGGTGAAGCTAAACGTTGTCCTTTTTATGCGGGTCGAATTATCAAGGGAATTAATCCCAAGGCTGCTACCCCCTTATGGATGGCAGAAAAATTGCGTCGCTCTGGTTTGCGCAGCATTCATCCTGTCGTTGATACACTGAACTATGTGATGCTGGAACTTGGTCAACCTATGCATGGCTTTGACTTAAGTAAGCTGGATGAAGAAATAGCGGTGCGCTTAGCTCGTCCAGATGAGACACTGACATTGCTTGATGGAAAAACCGTTTCACTCGATAGCGAAACCTTGGTGATTGCTGATAAATATAAAGTGCTTGCACTTGCTGGTATTATGGGTGGAACTGAATCAGCAGTGTCAGAGCAAACAGAAAGTATTTTTCTAGAAAGTGCTTTTTTCAATCCTAAGGAAATATCGGGTAGAGCAAGAGCTTATAGTTTGCAAACAGATGCATCCTATCGCTTTGAGCGTGGTGTTGATCCGCTCTTACCGGAAAAAGCGATGGAAAGAGCAACCGCATTATTACTTATGATTGTAGGTGGTCAGCCAGGACCGATGATTTCAATCGTGAAGCAGAGCGCGTTACCTGAAAAAAAAGTAGTTCATTTAGCATTAGCTAAAATCAATTCAACTTTAGGCACGACCATTTTGGCTGAATGGATAGAAGAGCATTTACCTCGTTTAGGATTTACTCTGATTCAAAAATCAGGAGATACATGGGAGGTTACTGTTCCCTCACACCGTTTAGATATTACCATCGAGGCTGATTTAATTGAGGAAGTCGCACGGCTCTATGGTTATGATAATATCCCTTATACGATGCCAATGGTCAAATTAGCTTCTTTGCCTAAGAGTGAATCAAACTTATCACTTCGAAGAGTGAAGCAAATACTTGTTGCAAGAGATTATTGTGAGGCGATTACCTATAGTTTTGTTGATCCGCGTATTCAAGAGTTGTTTGATCCTGAGATTAAACCTTGTGCATTGCTTAATCCAACGTCACCAGAATTATCGGTGATGCGAACCTCAATTTGGCAAGGTCTGATCACGGCATACTGTCAAAATGAGGCAAGACAATCTGCTCGTGTGCGTTTATTTGAAAGTGGTTTATGCTTTATACCCCTCGAGGATTTCGATGGGTCGATTTCTAAGGAAAGGCAAATCAAACAGCCACTTATGTTAGCTGGCCTTTGCGCAGGAGCAGCTTATCCTTTGCAATGGGGTGCCCCCAACCGACCACTTGATTTTTTTGATGTTAAAAATGATATTGAAGCATTGCTAGCTCTACGACATGATACCTCTTCTGTTGAATTCATTCCCGCGAATTTGCTTAGCCTGCATCCCGGACGTTCGGCAGCTATTGTGATTGGCGGGCAAACCTTAGGTTATGTAGGTGAGTTACACCCACGTATCATGTCAGCTTTGAATTTACGTCAAACTGTCTATTTGTTTGAACTTGAGCTTGAACATTTTCTTGGCGCCCAATTACCGCTATTTTCTGCTGTTTCAAAATTTCCATCAGTGCGGCGTGATATTGCTATAGTAATTGAGCAGTCTATTTCAATTGATGCAATTAAGCAGCTTTCTAAGGATGTATGCGGATCGCTTCTTGTTGACTGGCAATTATTTGATGTGTACCAGGGTAAAAATATCATGGAAAATCATCGTAGTCTGGCTTTTCAACTTACATTGCAGCATACTGAGCGTACACTAACTGATTCTGAGGTTACAGACTGTGTTGCGCGGCTTATTGCAGAGTTGCGAGATCGTTTTGAGGCTAGTTTACGGGAGTAATCACCATGACACTAACAAAAATTCAGCTAGTGACAATGTTAATAGAAAAACGCGGTTTCAAAAAAAGAGATGCTAAGCTATTAGTTGATCGGTTTTATGAGCTTATCTCTGCAAATCTTGAAGAGGAAAACACAGTCAAATTATCTGGTTTTGGTAATTTCACTACTCGAGATAAAGTTTCCCGCCCTGGGCGTAATCCCAAAACGGGCACTGAAGTTGCAATATCTGCCCGCAGGGTAGTGACTTTCCGTGCAGGAAATACGCTTAAAAAGATGATTAAACCTGTGGAATAGCTTAACTTGAAAATCCGCAAGATTAATTCGTTTAGCCATTTACTACTTGCCTTTTTCTTTACGCTGACAGGCTGTGTAAACTATGCTGGATTACACAGCAATGAAACAGCCTACGATGTTAAATCACTCTCAAAATCGCAGAACTATTCTTTACCCAATAAAAAACCAACTTCGACACCGCAGATTAATGCATCAAATTGGTGGCTCCGCTTCAAAGATACTGAATTAAATCAGTTGATGGATGTTGCATTAAATGATTCACCGACATTAAATACAGCGAAAGACAGGATTGAATCATCACAAGCCTTGACTGAAGTCGCAAAATCAACCTTACTCCCAACATTGAGCTTTGATCCCTATATCAATCGCGAACGCTACACGGGTACCAGTTATTTTCCACCACCTTTTGGCGGAGCGTACGTTTATCAAGGAGATGTTCCGCTTAATTTTGCGTATGATTTCGATTTTTGGGGTAAACATAGGCAGCAAGTTGCAGCAGCCAAGAGCCGATCCCAGGCTGCAGCCGCGGAGCTTGCAACTGCACGTTTAGTTTTATCGGCGCAACTTACTACAACTTACTACGAACTTCGCAGCCATTTGAGTCAGATGAATCTTGCTCAAGCACTGGTTCAAAAAGAGCAAAAAGAATATACTATTGTAAACGCACGGATGGCGCATGGTGTGGAATCTGCTATACCGCTGACAGAAGCAAGTGCGGCTCTTCAAGTAGCACAAATAACGTTAGAAAATCAGCGTCAGCTTGTTGAACTATCGCGTCATCAGCTTGCGGTGTTAATGGGTAAAAATCCATTAAACACCAACATTGACGTCCAGCCATTCCAATTTTCTCCGCAACTGATAGCTTTGCCCAAAAATGTGCCTGCTCATCTGATTGCAAAACGCCCTGATATTATGGCTAGCCAGTGGCAAGTTGAGGCCAGTGCACATGAAATTCATGTCGCTAAAGCACGTTTTTTTCCAGATATTAATCTGACAGCTTTTTACAGTTACCAAAGTATTGGATTAAATAATCTCTTTAATGAAAATAGCCGTGATATTCTGGTTCAACCTGCGCTTGATTTACCCTTGTTTGACGGGGGGCTGCGCCGTGCCGATGTAAGTCAAAAATATGCAAAATATGATGAGAATGTCAGTCAGTACAATCAAACCATCCTTGTGGCACTTCAACAAGTGGGCGATGCGATTACACGAGTACAGACTACACAGCGACAGCTTGATGCTCAAAATAAAATTGTAAGGGCAACCGACTTTAATGCAAAACTGGTGAAAGCCCGTTATCAACATGGTATTGTTGATTATTCAGAGGTATTATCGACACAGACAATTTTACTGAATCAGCAATTATATCAAGTTCAATTGCAGACCGCTCAAATGCAAAATGCAATAGCGATGATTCAAGCGTTGGGCGGAGAAAGTATTTGAAAATGGAAGAAAATGTCGACTTAAAGGAAAGTGCGCGTCTTGCAAGACGTATCCATTTAATAAAAATTGCCTGCATTGCGCTTTTAGGATTTGCACTGCTGTTTACTTTTTATTGGTTAGGCTGGGGGCGTTTTTATGATTCTACCAATGATGCTTATGTCACAGGTAATTTAATTCCATTAATGTCACAAACTTCTGGCACGGTCATTGCAATCAACACCGATAATACCGACTTAGTAGAAGAAGGGCAACCGATAGTAGAGCTTGAGCAGTCGGATGCCAAAGTAGCATTAGAACAAGCAACGGCCCGTCTCGCTCAAACTGTTCGCGAGGTAAGGCAATATTATGAAGATGTTCCAAAAGGAAAAGCAGAGGTCGCTTTACGGAAGGCAAATCTTGAGTTGGCAGAGCGGAATTTGCAGCGTCGTTTGGGTTTAGTGGGGGCAATGGCTATCTCACGTGAAGAGCTTCAAGATAATCAAAATGCAGTTGCTGTTGCCAAAGCGCAATATGATTTAGCCAAACACCAGCTGATCACTGCCATTGCACTCGTTCAGCACTCTCATCTCTATACTCATCCTTTGGTTGAAGAAACCAAGGCAAATTTTAAAAATGCCTATTTAGCCTATGTACGTACCCACATTTATGCGCCTGCGCGGGGATATACCGCAAAACGTAATATACAAGTCGGTCAGCAAATTACACCAAGTACCAATTTGTTGTCCATCGTTCCTTTAGATGAAATTTGGGCTGATGCCAATTTTAAAGAAACACAGCTAGAGCGAATACGTATCGGCCAAAATGTGAAGCTGACTGCTGATGCGAATGATTTTACTTATCATGGTAAAGTGCAAGGGCTAGAAGCGGGCACAGGTGCTGCCTTCGCACTGTTGCCGCCACAAAATGCAACTGGCAACTGGATTAAAATAGTTCAACGGTTACCTGTGCGTATTCAGCTTGATCCAAAAGAGATCGCAGCACATCCCTTACAAATCGGCTTATCAATGAATGTAACTATTTATACGCGGGGCGAAAAAGGACAAGTATTGGCAACCGCTCCTCAAGAAAAACCAATTTATATCACCACGAATTATGCTGACCAACTTTCACATGTTAATGAATTGATTGATGCTATTATTCATCAAAATGCACCAGTGGATGTTGGATATGATTCTTGACAGATATTACTCCTCGCAATTGGATTTGCGACTAGGCGCGGTTGACTCGAGCTGCCGGAGTGTGGGATGACCAAACCGATCGTAGGTAACGCCTTAGTATGGCTGACAATCTCGCTTTCATTCGGTATTTTTATGAATGTACTGGACTCATCGATTGCCAATGTTTCCATTCCCTATATTGCAGGCGACATTGGCGTCAGTCCGAATCAGGGTACGTGGGTAATTACCTCTTTTACGGTTAGTACGGCTATTATGTTGCCACTCACTGGTGCACTTGCAAAACGCATCGGTGAAGTGCGCTTATTTGTTTGGGCCACTTTTTTATTTACCGTCTTTTCTTTTTTATGTGGTTTGTCACGTGATTTGACAATGTTAGTTGTGTTTCGGGTTCTGCAAGGTGCCGCTGCTGCGCCGATGATCCCTTTATCGCAAAGTCTTTTACTCAATAATTATCCAGATGAAAAAAAAGGCTTGGCAAATGCACTTTGGGCAATGACTGCTGTGGTGGCGCCTTTATGCGGCCCGATTTTAGGTGGTTGGATAACGTACAATTATTCTTGGCCATGGATTTTTTATATTAATATTCCGGTTGGTATTTTTTCATGTTTGGTCACAATGCGTTTATTAAAAGGGCGTGAAACAGCGATCGTTAAAATACCTTTTGATACGATGGGTATTTTTTTATTAGCTGTTGGCATAGGATGTTTACAGGTTTTGTTAGACAATGGCCAAGATTATGATTGGTTTAACTCTCGATTTATTACCACTTTGGGGGTAATTGCTTTTGTTGCATTACTCTTTTTCTTTTTATGGGAGTTAACAGAAAAGTATCCCATTGTTGACTTATCGCTGTTTAAAATCCGCAATTTTACGGTAGGAACATTGGCACTGAGTTTTGGTTATATGGTATTTTTTTCAAACATTGTCATTTTCCCACTTTGGCTGCAAACGCAAATGAATTATACCTCGACTTGGGCAGGATTAGCTGCCGCGCCTATCGGTATTATCCCAGTTATTTTGACGTCTTTTGTGGGGCGTTATATCAATAAATTGAATTTGCGTTTGATTGTGAGTTTTGGTTTCAGCATGTTTGCCTTAGCCAGTTTGTGGAGCGCTTTTTTCGATACAGATGTTGCTTTTGTTAATCTTATTGTTCCACGTTTGATTATGGGTTTGGGTATTACGTGTTTTTTTTCACCGTTGTTATCAATTATTACATCAGGAGTACCGCCAGAAAAATTTGCCAGTGCATTGGGGATTACCAATTTTTTACGAATTTTAGGTGGGAGTTTTGGTGTTTCGCTTTCGGTTGCTTTATGGGAACGGCGGGAGTCTTTCCATCAGAGCCGATTGGTTGAACAAATAAACAATTATAATGATATGTCAATAGAATCTTTACGGCGTTTACATGAGTTAGGGTTTCCAACCACAGAATCCTTTCAACTGTTGTACAATACGGTGATTAATCAGGCATACATGTTAGCAACCAATGATTTTTTCTGGTTGGCGGGTTGGATTTTTGTTGCCTTGTTATTTGTTATTTGGCTTGCTAAACCGCCATTTTTCGCGGGGAGTCATCATGCAGGAGTTGAGTAGGGAGGAGAGTGACACCATGAAGTTTTTACAATCGAATACATTTAAAAAACGGTTAAGCGATTTTGAACGTCTTTTTTCCACTGTGAGTCAAGTGCAACCTCATTTTAATATTGGTCTCGCCCCGATGTATGGTGTGGGCACACCTTCACTTTGGCGAAGACATGTTGATTTTTGCAGCAGGCTCTATTCGCTATGGTTATGATTATTTGTCAGCGATGATGAATGGCGCGAATGCTGTTTTGATGGGAACACCGTTTATCATTACAGACGAGTCAGAAGCAGAGTTAGCTTATAAACAGGCTTTAATGGGAAAATTATCGGAGATCGATCGATTTGATACGCAGTTAAATGCTAATATCACTGGAAAGTGGGTGCGGGGTTTGCCAACTAAGCTATTTGCTGAATCCAGGCAATGGGAAAATGTGCTGCCATACCCTCACATGAATCTTTATTTACGTGAATTAAGAAAAAAACGTGACAATGCATTTAGTACAGCAACCTGGTGGGCTGGACAGGCGATTGTGCGAAACGAATTAACACGGGCGTCTATGATTCCCAAAATTATTTACGAAGAAGCTAGTCAATTATTATTGCATTTCGGTGAAAACTGAGTTTATGCATTTTTTGGAGAGGAAAGAATACCGTTATGCCACAAGACAAACAAAATATCATAATGCTACTTAAATTAATTTCTACGCAAACAATTGATTTGCAAGGCTTTTCAAAAAGGCTTGAAAAAAAGCAGATTACCGCTTTGGATAGAAATTTTTTAATACATCTTGGTGCTTGTTTAAAAAAAATTTATGGAAAAGCATCAAATTTTCAAAATGATAAAACCAGTGAAAAAGAGATACTCAGCAGTTTCGAGTCAGCACTCGAAACATATGAAGTACATGCGTCAGGAGACATACTGGCAATTCGATATCAACCTCATTTTGATGCTTTGCTCTATAATTTTACAGGCAAAGAAAAAACCCGGTTGTTAAAAAATATTGAGGCTATTTGTGATGTTTTGGATGGGGCGGAAAGTACGAGCCAGCTCACTCTTATTTGGAGTTACATCAATGCTGTTAATATAGAAAGAAGCGAATCTCTAAAAGAGTTCCGAAAGAGGTCTGATAGATTAGACCAAGTTGTCAAACATAAAGCTTTAGTGCATTTGCTGAAATATAAAAGACACTTATACAGTGAGTTGAAGCAAGCATGGCCGTATCCTTATAGCATTGCCACTACGACAGAAGGGCGAGTATTTCTTTTAAATAAACAAGCCGAAAGTATCAAAGAAGATGACATGAACAGCGATTTACGTTTGCTAACGCAAAAATGTAAAGCTGTTAACGAGGCAATTACCTTAATTGAAAAACCAGAAGGTAGCTTTTATACATTTCAAGATCATTTTCAGCAGAAAACCCGGCCTATTATCGAGCAGATCCGCAAGCCAACTGACAACACTTTTTTAAATTTTATGGCACGTCTGTTTACTCATCCGTTTGGTTTTTTTAGTAAATCCTATGCGACAAAAGGCGGATATATTTCAAAAACGATTGAAAGCATCGAGGAAAAGTTCCTCTCACATAAATCAATTTTTTATTGAGTACCTTGCCAGACTGACATCTCTGCCACGCAATGTTGAAATTTTCGCTGAGTTTCACGAATAACAAAAGGTAAATCCTTGACTTCCTGCAATGTAAATCTAGGTGTTAAACACATTTTTAAACCTTCCAAAGTCGTTTGATTTTTACCATTCTGAAGGCGGCCACCCAGCCACTTGTCTTTTTCAGTGAACTCTTCAAGCCAGGTATAGGGGGAGGTTAAAACGAGAAAACCGTTTGGTGATAAACGCTGATGAATGGTTTTTAAAAACAAAGCAGGGTCATAAAGCCTATCGATTAAGTTGCCGCAAAATATTAAATTGTAGTCTTTATACTCAGGTTTAAGATCACAGGCATCGCCTTGAGTGAAATGCAGACGAGTTTTCAGAGAGTCATAACCTAAAGCCGCTAAAGTAATTTCTTTATGTTCAACTAAATCCCCCTCAGTCTTCACAGTAAATCTGATACAGCCTTCTTCTTGTAAAGTAATTGCGTGCTGGATAAACTGAGCGGAAAAGTCAACACCATCCACATGTGCAAAGTGCTTTGCAAATTCAAACGTCGCTCGCCCAACAGAACAACCGAGATCCAATGCTCGCCGACTAGTGTGGTCATTAAAAAATTTCAGACAATTATCTACACACGCAGACGGGTAATTAGGTACGCCAAAATATTCATCGCCGTAATGAAACTCGAGATACTGAGAGATGGTGGTATCACTTTCATAAATATTCATTGGTATATTCCTCGCAGTAGTAAATGTAGCCTGTATTAAAGCGCGCATGAAAAACAAGAAAATCGCTAGGCTTAGGGTCTGTTGACAATTGGTTCTTTGGCTGCAAAAAGAGTGTAATCGGTAAAAATTGGTTCTTGTTTTCGTTAAATAGCTTGCTATTCGCCTCA
>JABEVJ010000230.1 GCA_013043985.1 Legionellales bacterium
CTGCACAATATGAATAACTATTGCTGGTTTTAATCGTTTCATATGACGAAAAATAGCGGCGTCATAAACCCCTAAATATGAAACGCTTCGGGTATATTACGTCACAAGTCAACAAAAGAGACGGTTGTTTTCGTGAGATTATCATGAAAACAACCGTCTCTTTTATATGGACAAACCGTCAAACAGGAATAAACAGGGTATTTGTCTCTTAATTACGAAAATTACAAATCATAATCTCTAAAACATCTTCAGGAGGGATCCTCACCCCACATCAGTTGATTTTATGCAGCCACCTTGTCATACTGAGGCAAACCTAAAAATCAAAGGAAACCCATGAGTATTGATGTCGTAGAACAACGCGCCTTAAAAGAATTTACTGAAAAAGCCTACCTGGATTATTCCATGTACGTGATTCTCAATCGCGCACTGCCACATATCGGTGATGGTCTGAAACCCGTGCAAAGACGTATTGTGTATGCCATGTCCGAGCTCGGTTTGAGCGCACTGGCAAAATATAAAAAATCCGCCCGTACAGTGGGTGATGTGCTGGGTAAATTCCATCCACACGGCGATTCCGCTTGCTATGAAGCAATGGTCTTGATGGCGCAATCTTTTTCATATCGTTATCCTTTAATTGACGGCCAGGGAAACTGGGGGTCACCTGACGATCCCAAGTCGTTTGCCGCGATGCGTTATACCGAATCACGTCTTTCCCGCTATGCTGAAATACTGCTCGGAGAGCTTGCCCAAGGTACGACCGACTGGACTAGTAATTTTGATGGCACCATGGAAGAGCCAATGCTCTTACCAGCTCGTGTTCCCAATATTTTATTGAATGGTACCACTGGCATTGCCGTAGGCATGGCTACTGATATCCCCCCTCATAATCTGCGCGAAGTTGTTACTGCCTGTCTGTTGCTGCTTGATAACCCAGAGACCTCTCTCGAAACAATCTGTGAGCATGTGCTTGCACCTGACTTTCCGACCCAAGCTGAAATTATCACCCCTAAAGCAGATATTCTGGAAACTTATCGTACTGGCAATGGCAGTATCCGTATGCGAGCCACTTATTTGCTGGAAGAAAATGATATTGTAATCACGGCCTTACCGCATCAGGTTTCAGGCTCGAAGGTGATTGAGCAAATTGCTGCCCAAATGCAAGCCAAAAAATTGCCCATGGTTGCTGATTTGCGAGATGAATCCGATCATGAAAACCCAACTCGTATTGTCATTGAGCCGCGTTCAAACCGAATTGACGTGCCAGCATTAATGAACCACCTGTTTGCGACAACCGATCTTGAAAGCAGTTATCGACTGAATTTCAACATGATTGGGTGTGACAATAAGCCACAGGTAAAGAATTTACGGGTGATCCTCTTAGAATGGCTGGAATTCAGAATTGTTACTGTTCGTCGCCGCTTAAGCTATCGCGTTGAGAAAATTTTACAGCGTTTGCATATACTTGAAGGTTTGCTGGTTGCTTTTCTCAATATTGATGAAGTCATTGCGATCATTCGTCAAGAAGATGAGCCTAAACAAGCATTGATGCAGCGTTTTGGCCTATCTGAGATACAAGCAGAATCTATTCTTGAAATTAAACTGCGTCATTTGGCTAAGCTGGAAGAAATAAAAATTCGTTCCGAGCAAGATGCATTAAGCAAAGAATTAAATTCATTACAAGCAATTTTAGCTTCTGACCAGAAATTGCGTCATCTGATTAAAACTGAATTGGAAGCTGATGCTGAAAAATATGGTGACGCAAGACGCTCCCCGCTTGTTGCACGAGCTGATGCGCAAGCGATCAAAGAAGAAGATATCCTGCCAATTGAACCTGTGACCGTGGTTTTATCCAAGATGGGTTGGATTAGGGCAGCAAAGGGTCATGATATTCAAGCGGAAAATTTAAGTTATAAAGCAGGGGATGGATTACTGCAAGCCTTGCCTGCACGCAGCAATGACATGATCGCTTTTTTAGATACCACTGGGCGCAGTTATTCATTATCTGCACATACCCTACCTTCAGCACGAGGCCAGGGTGAGCCGCTTACCAGCAAACTCAATCTGCCCCCGGGCGCAGCATTTATGACTATGTTGGCGGGTCGGCCAGATCAGTTTTATTTGATGGCATCCAGTTACGGCTATGGCTTTTTAGTAAAACTTGAAGAATTATATTCTAAAAATCGGGCAGGAAAAACTATTTTAACCTTACCAGGAGGGAATGCTACCGTTCTCACTCCTCAACCAGTCAATTCTCTTGAGGAGGATTTTGTTGTCGCAGTCACCAATGAAGGACATTTATTATTATTCCCAATCCAGCAATTGCCCCAACTTAACAAGGGTAAAGGAAATAAAATTATCAACATCCCCTCCTCTGCTCTTAAAGAAGGCAGCCAATCTGTCGTTGGTATCGCTGTGATGAATACATCTCAATCAGTGAAATTGCTCTCAGGTCGGCGGCATTTGGTATTAAAATTCCGGGAGTTGGAGCACTATATCGGCGAACGAGGACGTCGTGGGAATAAGCTTCCGCGCGGCTACCAGCATGTCGATGGAATCATCACTATTTCATAGGAAATCATTGCGTATGCTTAAATTTATTGGCGGAACCCTTCTTATTGTCGGCACATCCATCGGTGCTGGTATTCTGGCGTTACCAGTCACCACTTCGCAGAGCGGATTTATCGATTCCTCTTTAATGCTGCTGTTTTGTTGGCTGATCATGACTTTATCAGCCCTAATGATTCTCGAAATCAATTTATGGTTTCCTGAAGACAGTAATATGATCTCAATGGCAAAACATACTCTCGGCCTGCCTGGACAAGTGATCGCATGGATTTCGTACATTTTACTTTTGTACGCTTTGCTTTGTGCGTATATCTCGGGAGGAACGGATGTATTCGGAAGCTTGCTCGGATTGATGGGGATTAAAACACCAGCATGGCTCAATACACTTTTGTTTACAGGAATACTTGGCAGCGTTGTTTACTTTGGAATTACTGCTACCGATTATGTTAATCGTGGGTTAATGGTCATAAAATTATCAACTTTCATTTTACTGACTGGTCTCGTGGTTACTCAAGTAACAGGCAGCAACCTGGTACAAGGCGAAGTACGATATCTTCCTCCTGCTATCATGGTGATGATCACTTCTTTCGGTTATGCCACCATCATCCCCAGCTTACGCAGCTATTTTAAAAGCGATAGCCGCAAACTGCGAAACATGATTATCCTTGGCAGCTTTATCCCTCTTTTATGTTATATTGCCTGGGATTTTGCCATACTTGGCTCTTTACCGTTAAATGGACCAAATGGTCTTGTCGGGATATTAAACTCAGGGCATGTAACGAGTGAGTTAATGAGTTCGGTACAAAACGTTATAAATAGCAGTGTTGTCACCTTATTGTCACGGATATTTACTTCGATTTGTGTTTTAACCTCTTTCCTTGGAGTAGCGCTTTGTTTAACTGATTTTCTTGCTGATGGTTTTAACATCGTAAAAAGCAGCTGGGGTCGAACAAGGCTCGCAGCCTTAACTTTTTTACCACCTGTTGTTATCGTATTGTTTTTTCCAGGTATGTTTATTAAGGCATTAAGTTACGCGGGTATTTGTTGTGTGGTATTGCTTGTCATTCTTCCTGCATTAATGATGTGGAACGGTATCAAACGCCGCAATCTCGTTCCTCAGTTTTCATTATTGGCCAATCCCATTTTATTAGGACTTTCCTTACTTGTTGGAGTTGGATTGCTCGGGCTAGGTACAGTGCAGACATTTTGAAACTATGAATAACACTGAAAACACCCCTTTAACAACCGCTCTCGGAGATGAAACAGCCAATATTGGAGAAAAAAAAATTCCCTTCCATTTTGCAAAACGTCATGGCATTGCCCTTGCATCGCTTGATCAATTTTCTGCACAAATCAGTTATGTTGGCACACCTACGCCTTCTATACTCATGGAGCTGCGTCGCTTTTTAGGCGTTCCTTTACAACTTACTCAAACTTCAAAAGAGCAACTTGAATTACAACTTGCAAAACTCTATGAAACACATGACGAAGCAACCAGACAAATTAATCAGGAAGTTGAAGAAGAATTAGATCTAGCAACCATGATGCAAGAAATGCCTAAAACAGAAGATTTGCTTGATTCAGCCGACGATGCTCCCATCATTCGACTGATCAATGCCTTACTCTCTCAAGCGATAAAAACACAGGCTTCGGATATTCATATTGAAACCTTTGAGGAGCGTCTGGTTGTTCGTTACCGGATTGACGGCGTACTACGTGAAATACTTGCTCCTCAACGCGTACTTGCTCCCTTAATTATTTCGCGTATTAAAGTCATGGCAAAACTGGATATTGCTGAAAAACGCTTACCGCAGGATGGCCGGATTGCGCTTAAAATTGCCGGACGGCAAGTCGATGTGCGCGTATCAACCATGCCAGCTGGCTATGGTGAACGAGTGGTCTTGCGCTTATTGGACAAACAAGCGGCACGCCTGGATTTAAATCATTTAGGCATGGCTTCAGAAACACAACACCTAGTTACAGAGCTGATTGCCAGACCTCACGGCATTATTTTGATTACTGGTCCCACTGGCTCAGGTAAAACAACGTCACTTTATGCCATGCTCACCAGCTTGAATGAACCATCACGAAATATATTAACCGTTGAAGATCCCATTGAATATTATTTGCAGGGAATTGGGCAAACACAGGTGAACCATAAAGTAAATATGACATTTGCCAAAGGCTTACGGGCAATGTTGCGGCAAGATCCTGATGTGGTCATGATTGGTGAAATCCGGGATCTGGAAACGGCTGAAATCGCCGTTCAAGCCAGTTTGACAGGGCACTTGGTATTATCAACCCTGCATACAAACACAGCCATCGGCGCAATTACTCGCTTAAAAGATATGGGAGTAGAACCCTTTTTGTTAGCCTCCAGCTTAGTCGGTGTTGCAGCTCAACGGCTCGTCCGGGTTTTATGCCCACATTGTAAACAATCAACCGTGGCGACCCCTACTGAGTGTGAGCTTCTCAAAGTTGACCCTGCAGCCTCAACGACGATTTATCGTGCTGCGGGTTGTGAACAATGCAATTTTATCGGGTATCGGGGTCGTACGGGTATTTATGAGGTCATTGCGATTCATGATACCTTGCGCGACATGATTCATACCCAGATAAGTGAACAAGAAATGGAGGCTTATTGCCGAACGCAGTACCCAGGCATTCGACAAGACGGAATGCGCCGTATTCTGGCAGGGCAAACCACTATGGAGGAAGTGCTGCGGGTAACCAACGAACGGTAAATTAAGGATGTGTATAAAAAAGTGGCTTTTTAGAACTAAAATTGACATAATGACGGGCTTTAAAAAAATAAAAAGGTCAGATAACAATGCCCATAACCAAAAAATATGAAATTAATACTTTTGAACAACCTGCTGCTTTTAAACAAAATGAGCTGAGTAACCTTCTCTCAGCACTACTGACAATTTCAGTCAATCTAACCAGGTTCGACACGAATATTGACAATTTAGCTCCTTTTTTGAGCAAATGGACTGAAGCTACTGTTGAAAAATCTGATCAATTGATCAATTGGGCAGTTCTCCAGAGTTTGCAGCATGACATTGACCAAAAACTGAAAGCTACTCAAGAAAAACTCGAAAGAGAGCTGCAGAGCATTATCGATCTTCTACTAACAGAGCAATACGATGAAGCATCTGAGCTTGAACTCCTTGATAGATTAGGGTCTGTTGACAATTGGTTCTTTGAAGCGAAAAAAGAGAGAATCGAGGAAAAATTGGTTCTTGTTTGAGGCGAATAGCAAGCTATTTAACGAA
>JABEVJ010000231.1 GCA_013043985.1 Legionellales bacterium
AATATGAACTTAGTTTATTTTTTGGCTGAAAATCCGTTGATTTGATGATCCATTTCAATTATTATTGCCCATAATTTACCGACTCTACCAATTATCGGAACTTTCCTTCAGGTTTATTATCTTTCTGATAATTAAATTCAATTTAAATAATACAATCAGTATTATTATTGAGCTATATTGTTGTTATAATACAGCACTGACATACACATTAGCCCTAATTTCTATCCACTTTTTGAAGTCCGTTATATTCCAGTTGGGGTAGACGTTTTTGTTTAGTTGCACACTCACGAGACAGCTTATGAAAATAAAGACTCGAGATAATCACCACTGAAGTGGTTAAGTATAAAACAACAGGATTTGTGTATTTTAACAGAACGCCACCTAAAAGTGGGCCTAAAAATAGTCCTAACATGCTAAAATTAGCCAAACCAAAATAAGCCCCTTTCATATGAGTTGGAGAATACTCATCCATTAAAATGTTGTTTAAAGTAATATTAGCTACTTCACCTATTGAAAGAAATACGACGCCTAAAAATAAAATATAGCTCATATTCACAAAAGATAATAAGAAAAATGCCAGCGCATAAGTAGAAACAGAAAAATACACGAATCGCTTATTCCCTATATGTTTTCTTAAAATATCTAAAGGCACTTGGAATGTAATTACAATAAGTGCATTAGTAACTAGAAATGCTGAGTAAAGAAATAAATAATTATTTAATCGTAAAGCCATTATTTGAGGAAGTGTAGTATCAAGTTGACTTAATGCGAAATAAATGGTGACACCAACAACAACAAGATATAAAACAGACTTTTGTTTGGATATAACTTTAAAGGTGCTTTTTATATTTTCAAAGTAGCACATGTCAGGATTATTGCTTGGATAAGCTTTGATCGCAAAAAAATAACCTAATGAAGCAACGAAATAACACCCAGCAGTTGCAAGAAAAATAAGCCTCGGCGAAACAAAAAACACTAAAACTGCAATGGGTGGTCCTATAATTGCCCCTACATTAATAGCTGCATATCGCCAGCCAAATGCCCTACCTCGCATTGCAATAGGTACAATATCAACAATATAAGATTTGCTCGCCGCATCAAAAAAAGAGCGGAAAACCCCAAGAAATATATTTAAAACACCAAAAAAAATTAATTGACTAGACAATGAAAATAACAAAAAAACAATAGCAGACAATAAGATAGAGAATACTATAACAGGCTTATTGCCATATTTATCAGCTAGACTCCCTCCAAAAACACCAGTAACACAGCATGCAAAAGATCCAGCTCCTATTATCGCCCCAATCTCAATTGGATTACATTGAAAAACCTTTAATAAATAGATAGCCATAAACGGCAAAGATGCAAACCAACCCGCTCTTATAAGAACAATACCAGTGAGAAAGACTAAAAAACGAGAATTTAATATAAGCTTCATAGTTTTGCTTGAAGCAAGCTGATATTTTGCTCACTATAAATTGTTGGTTTATAAATCTGCATAAACATTTTTGAACCTTCAACTGGCTCAAATCCAAATTTAGCATACAGTCCATTTGCAGTAGTTGTAGCAAGTGTAAATCGTCGTAATCCTTGGAATTCAGGATAGATAAGAATTTCCTGCGTTAACCAACGCCCAAGTCCTTTACCTCGATGTACAGGAACAACAAAAACATCCACCAAATTTGCAAAGGTTGCTTTATCCGTAATCACTCGTGCAAATGCAACCAATTTTTCTTCATATAAAATAGCAAAACATACTGAGTTCTGAATAGATTTTTGAACTGTTTCTTTTGAGATGCCTATTGCCCATGTTGATTCTGTTGATAAAAACTGATGAATTATATCTAAATCCATGCGTTTTGTATCAACAGTAAAATGATAACCTAGCTTTACTAAATTTTCTGTTGGGAAGTTAGCGTTTTTTTTAAGTGTTTGTTTAAACATACATACTTCTCTCAAGTGCGTTAATGAAATTATCTACATCATGCAAACTAGTATTTAACGGTGGGGTTAATCTAATATAGTGATGATTGTGTGGAGCTAATGTTGTAAAAACTTTATTTTTGGTAAGTTTTAAACAAACCTCTGAGGCAGCAGTCAAGTACTTTTTTGAGTCCATAAATATAACTTCAAATCCAACCGACAACCCAATGATAGATATATTTCCAATTGGAAAACCATTGGATTTTAATTCCAACAATTTTTTATTAATATAATGACTGACTACATCGACATTATCTATAAGCTTATCGTTTTCTATGATATTTAATGTGGCTAAAGCACATGCAATACCAAGCGCATTACCCGAAAAAGTAGCTCCATGCCCACCACCCATTGCTTTCCCACCAAACATACCAGTATAAACTTTGTTAGTCATTAAAACTGCCGAGATAGGGATTAGACCACCCGTTAAACCTTTAGAGATCACAATTATGTCAGGGGATAATTCGGGCAAAATTTTTTGATAAGCAAACCACATACCTGTTCGCCCTAATCCCGTCATTACCTCATCAAGTATCAACATTACTTTGTGCTTTTTAGCCAATCGAGCAACTTCTTTAAAATATTCTGAATGCCAAATCCCCATGCCAGAACTTCCCTGAACAGGTTCTATAATAATACCTGCATAGCTTTTTTTTAAAAAAAGTTCTTCTATTTTATTTACATCATTAATATCAACATGATCAACTTCTACACTGAATTCTGGAAGCCTTTTTTTCCATATGCAGTTACCAGCAAGTGCGGTTGCTGTAAGGGTTAGTCCATGAAAACCGTTATTAATAGCAATAAAGGCTTTTCGTCCGGTACAAGCTAGCGCAAATTTTAATGCTGATTCAACAGCTTCTGAGCCAGAACTAGCAAAATAAACCTTCTCCATTTTCCTTTTTGTATATCCAACCAATTTTTCCGCAAGCAAAGCCGTATCAGGCACTATACCCCAAGGATTAATATTAGGCATTGAAAAATCAAGAATATTTTTCATTTTTTTAATAAGTTCCGGATGATTATGTCCGAGCGTCATTGCTCCAAAACCCGAAACAAAATCTAGATATGCTGTATTATTTGAATCAAATATATAACATCCTTCAGCCTTGTTAAAAACAATATCAAGTTCTATAGATTTTAAAAAATCAACGACATACGGGTTAACATAACGTTTATACCCATCAAAACAACTCTTCATCATACAGTCCGAAGCATATTTAACCATGAAAAAAACCTTAGTTGCGATTGATCTGAATAATACTCAACGAGTTGCTCCCAAACACGATAATTTAATTCTAGCAAATAAAGACAATGCCTTATAGCACGTTCCTGCGTTTCCGGTGTAACTATAGAAATAGTTTTCATAAAAATTCTAGCGAGACTAGAGTGATTTAGGGCTGTATTTAGATTGTCATGAGCCCTTGCTACTTTTTGATAAGACGTATTATTTAACATAATCGGCTCTAAATGATCATGCAGGGGTGAATGTTTACCAAACATCCCCTCAGTAATCATAACTGATACAATGAATCCAATAGGATCGCAATCCGCAATATAAGTAAAAATATCAATATAAGCTTGGGTTAAGGGTAATGGGTAAGAATCCAACAATTCTTTCTTATCAATACCAAGGCTTAGACACGTTTCTAATTCAAATTTTTCATGCCCGAATTCCTCTTGGTAATACTGAAACATCTTCTCCCTTAGTTTACCATTTAGCCGCTTATTCAACATTGGTGTAATTATTTCAACAAATCGACATGTGACATGAAATTCCTCTATATAAATTCCAAATATTAAATTTTTATTTTCAAATGAATCGTTTTTAATGTTTTTTAATAAGGCAGCTTCACCAAAAAATGTCTGAGTTTCCTCTGCCAATCTCTCCATTTTAATCATAAAATTTATCCCTGACAATGATTCTTCCACTTTATGATTCAATTGAGGTGGGACTAAGTGCAGTTTTCTATCTGCTCTTATACTATCAAACAAGTGGCTCATGAAACATGTCTGGTAAATAAAAATATCCTTTTCATTAAAGATATCACCGATCCAAAATGGTGCTAATAATTCCCAGTGTAAATGTAATGACTTGATATACTCCGTAGGCAATGGATCTACTTGTATTTCAATAAGGGCTCTATATAAAGTTTCAAACCACATTAATAAAGCTAATGGCATCGAGCGTTGTAAATATTTCATTTGAAAAGCAATCGTATTTAGGTAAAAATTATCAAATACCTCTATTTTTTTATACTGAATTTCATTTAAATCAAAAACATCAAGTTCAATCGCAAGTGATTTTAAAAGATAATGTGCAGTTTCTAATAATTTTGAGACATTTGACTGGAGCATTGAGTACTCATGTTTTTTAACCTTTTGAAGAAGAGTGGTTGTTGTCATGTTAATAAAGTCATCAATCGTAGACAACTCATTCATTAACTTGTTCTCTTGTGTTTTAGATTCAAAAATTAATGAATATTGATCTAAACTATTTAAAATATAATGAAGCACATCCTTATCTTTTAATGACTGCTTTAATTCCGTCCAATGACAACTTTTTGGATCTTTCAGACACTCAAGGATTTCTTTTGTTTTTTGTAAATCAATATAATTCGTATTAATTTCAACATCAAAATTATCGATATCTGCGTTAATAAGCAAGGTTTTGTTGTTCGAAATTTCAACACCGTTAATATCTAAATATGGTGTTTCATATTTATTAAATAACCATTTTTCCATGATTTTTCCTATATAAATAGTCTTGCTTTGAAATTTTCCATCGCCCCATAAAAACGAATAACCTCTTCCTCTTGTTTCAATAAAGATTCAACTAAAATGGCAAAGTGTTTTTTTACGGTAATTTTTTCTTCATAAGAAATCGCTCCAATGTCTTCAAGCAAAATCTGAGAAATGGAATCATGCTTGCCTTCTTCATTAATATTTGAATGTTTCAGTATTGGCTCGTAAAAATTTTGAGGCATATCAAGTTGAATGCATCTATCTTTAAATGCGTCATTAAACTCTGGATAAGGCTCCTCAAAAATAAAAAGAGCGGCTTTGAAAGTAAGTGGATGTTGTTGTGCATAAACTCCTAATGAGGCACAAATCCCAAAAGTAGTTTGAAGTGGCTGCACATAGTCAAGTAAATCAATATCTACCTCCACACTATTAAGAGACTCTTCAAGTAATGTGTCATGATACAGTTCTGATTTAAAAAAATCCTGCAATACCCTTCTGATTTTTTTGGATTCAATTTTAGTCAATGCAGGCGCGATCAAACCTGGTGTTAACTTAACCAATTGATAATATTCCATAACATAGCCAATAAGCTGTGGTCGTGTTATTTTTTTATCAAGCAACAAGTTGTAAAAATTTGAATTTGCATATTTTATTTTCATCACATCAAATGACGAAAATAATTCACGATACAATTGCGCTCCTGAGACAGATTTGTCTGTAATATTAAACTCTGACTCAGTTATTAAACCATTACGATCAAGTTCTGTAATTATGGGTAGAACTTGATCACTGATAGTAGTGAATTTTTCTTTAAGATTGCTAATTGAAGAAAAACCGATTTTCAAGGCATCAACTAACATTCCTAAATTCCCGAAAAATTAGGCACGAGAGAATGATAAAAAGCTATTAATGAAGGCATTTAACTATTTTTCCATAGTGCCTAATTTCATAAAAAAATAGGCACTATGGAAATCTGATAATGTTATTTGAAAACAATCTCTTATTATAACCTCGTGCCTAATTTTTCGGGAATTTAGGACATTTTCACTTCTAAATCAATTTCATCTGGAAACTCAAGATCACAGGATTGATCTTTATAACATATTGAAAAAATATTTCCTTCGTTTACAATTGAAACACCATCTCGCAGTTTTGGCAGTAAAAAATCAAAATTCATGAATGCCCCCTCTTATATTTCATTGACTAACCGCAATAACTTATTATCTGGGTTAGAATAATAATTCCAAATGCCAGTATATAGAGCATCATATAACTCAACAAAAAGATATGTCTGTGATCTAAGGCGCTTAATTGTTTCTATATCGATTATTGGAATCGCTGAAAAAATTTCTCTTGTTAAATTTCCATGCTCGCCTTTTAAATTAATATTTGAGTGTGTTTGAACAGGATCTATAAACTTTGATGGGAACCCCATCCTGATCGCTGCCTCTATAAAGGAGTCTTGTTTAATATCTTTCCCTTCAAGCACACCAAGTGTCGTAAAGAAAAATAATGGATCATTATGTGACCAGTATGCAAGTGCATTACAAAGTCCCATTGTTTCTGGGAGGGGCATTGTCATACTTAATTGTGAACGTGTAATCCCCACACTATTAAGTGACTGAAGTAGTAACTCATCATGTCCATACTCTTCAGCAAAGAAAGCATTCAAAGCTAATCTAACATTTAAATTTCCAACATAAGATAGAACAGGGGCATCAAAATAACTTTCTCGAAAAAGAAAATGATAATTTTCAATTACTTGACCATATATAACATTTAATGGAATATCCCCTTTAGTCTTTGCATTTTGGCAAGCTAACCAAAAAGGATTTTTATACAATGTTTTGTAAAGTAATTCATTAGTCAAATCTTCAATCTCAAATAGTACATCAATTCCCAATCGTCCTTCCGGTAAAGAGCAATCATCAACGATATTATGTGAGTACAGTTCATCTATAAACTCGTGTAAGTTCTTTTTTGATAAAGAAACAAACTGACTGGACAATTCTGTTATTGTCCTTGTTCCATCTAATGCTTTTATCAAGCTAAAATATTCTTGTGAAATTTCTGGATCAAATGAAACTTCAACATCACATTTTGGTAAATTAAATATAATCTTTTGACTATCAAATTTGGGTGAAACAATAACTTTGGGGATCATAAAACATATTCTCCATAGCAATACCAAACCTAGCGATATTTTTAGTACCGCTAGGAAGGCAAAAAACTCATCCCTATAAATGCATAGGAATAAGAATAGGTCGCTTGGCGTGTGGTTTCACAACCACAATTGGTTTAGCAGGTTCTGGTGCTTTAACCAGCTTGCTTTGTGCTTTTTGTTGCATACAAACTCCTTGTTTCAGCCAAATGAAAATAGTACGTACCATCTCGGCTAATAAATAAGATGTTACGTACATCCTATGAAGAACATAGAATTCAAATTATACGCCGTGTATAGAATCTAGCTCTAAACCAGACTCAACGAATCATACATTGGAAAATAAATCATTGTCAATTTAAATACTGCCCATTGTCTATACATTTGTCGGTGATATATATGACGCATATAGAAGTAAAGTTGCAACCTCACCGTTAAGAAAAGCTAATACGTTATATTCAATCATTGACTTTTTAATTATCATTTTTCTTTACCACATATAGAGAGATTAATTTAATCATATTGTCTTAATCTTATCATAAGAATACATAAAAATGCAAATGCAATTATGAACCGGAAGTTTTCGTTATTGTCATTAACGTATTTTATGGCATATTGCCACTATACAGGCGATTATGGTAACGCGATACTCTGAAGCTTCTGGGACAACATACCCTCGGTAATTGGCCTATTGCCTCGCTGCGGTCGATGGTTCAGCACTTATGCTTTTATTAAACTGGAAATTTATTCATTACCGTATCATAGGCAGGTTGCGCTTCGGAAAGACTGAGTTTTGAATAGATTTCAAGCGACTGTCGGCTTTCATGACCAGAATAAGGCTGTATCAAGGCGTCATCAATCCCCTGTTTCTTTAACCATGTAAACAAAAAATGCCTTAATTTGTGAGGTGAAACGGAGTGCTCCATCCCTGCTGAGTGAGTGTATTGTTCTAAAATTTTACGGATTGCCCGGTCGGTATAGGGTTTTTTCCAGTTAGACTCAAACAGGTATTCTCCACCTTTGTCCCGTGTTGTCTCCACATGAATCGCCAATATTTCTTTAAAGCCATCAGGAAACGGCACTATACGGTCTTTTTTACCCTTACCTTGCATAATTCTAATTTGACATCGATCAAAATCTACATCACTTAATCGAATATGCACCAACTCACTGACGCGCGCGCCCGTGTAAAGCAGTGTTTTAATTATCAACACATGCTTCATGTTTCGTGATTGCCATACGGCTTGATAATATTGTTTGATTTCTTCCTCAGTAGGCACATAAGGCAATTTTTCTGACTTAGCGGGGATATTTACCTTTAATTCCATACGAAGATGCCGAAACAACTGCTTGAGGTAATCGTAATCCGGCTTCTCTTTTTTAAGCAGTTTCGCTAACTCGGCGGCTTTCTTTCTGACGGGTGTTCGGGTGGTTGGCTCGTTCATCGGGATTGTCCTGCTGGTGATAGGTTTCAATGGCGATTCGCTCCGCTAGATTGAGGATGAATAAACCAAATTGATTAATGTGGGTGTGGATTAAAGGCGATAAAGCGCGTTTATCTTCTTCTGTCAGCCTGTTTTTCCATTCAGGCTCAGACAAAATCTGTTGAATCATCAGGGTGTTGATGTAAACCATCGAGACCTGCAATAACTGGAGACACACGACGGATAATTCCTGCTCATCGCGCTGATGACTGGATAGCTCACTCAGTTTGCCATAGAAAATGAAGTCCATGATGCCATTGACCCGCTCAACGACATTGAGCGATTCATGGATTTCAATGCGAAGGGCTTCTTCGCGTAAATAACGGCAGATAAAAATGCTTTTGATAGCGCGCCCCATTTCCATCAGGGTTTTGCATACTGGATCGGTATTATCCTTGCCAAACTGCCGGATAATAACCTCAGGTTCAACCGCCCCTGTACGCAAAGCAGCGGCATAACGAATCATCGGCTCATAATTTTTTTCTATCAATGTCCAGTCAATCGGTTTACTTAAAATCTCAGTCAGATGGTTGTACTTGTCTTTTGATGTCGCAGAAGGATAAAAAAGCGTTTCTTTATCAATTCCCTTGATACGGGGCAATAAATCAGCACCCAATAACCAGCAGAACGCAAACCCAATCAAGCTTTGTCCGTGGGTATCGGTATAGCATTCCTTCATACTCATGTCAGTATTGTGCCATAAAAAGCCCATCAACATGGAGGCGACCTCAGAAGACGTACAAGTTTTCAGTTGAGAGTAAATACAAGCTGCTTTTTTATCCACATGCCAATAAATCATGGTGCCATGTTTTCGGTAGCGTGGATGATAGCTGCTGATTAAGTTCTGATCCCACGTTTGCATATGGGTGGAGTCGCTTGCGCAGCCTGTGGTGGCTTCACCAAAAAAAGCGGGGTCGCGTATGGCCATCAATTGATTCAATACATCAGCAACCGCATCTCTGACATTGGCCACATTGACATAGCGGCGTTTGATATAGCGCAAATCAGAATAGGACGCCGTATTATTTGAGGCATCGACACATTTTTTAATCCCCATGTTGCTGCCGATGGCGTACAAACACAATAATAGTCGCCTTAAATAATCGTCACCTGACAGCATCGACCGACTGGCAGCGACTTGGAAGCGACGGGAAAATCCAATGCGCAAATCGGTTTCTTTCAGCATATCGAGTAGACTGACACCTGCCCATCGTTTCATCATTTCTTTTTTGAGTGCGATAATATTCTCAGGCTCTGTTTGTGGCTCTGATGGGGTAATTTTTATTTTGCTCTTTTTTCGCTTCTGCATGATCTTAACTTTATCATTGGTGGGCAGCGAATCGTTTAACAAGGTGAGTTGTTGGTCTAATTCTGTTTTTAACTCAAGAACAAAAGTACTTCCCTGACAGGGCATATCCAACAGCTTGAAATAATAATCAGGGTTCTCATCAAATCCGGCCATTTCATCTTCTTTGGGGTGGCGATAGCGATAAGCCATCTCAAGCCAGATATCTTTTGTGCAGAGCCTTCGCATGAGCACTTCAAATACAGCAACCTCGTAGTTCATTTTATGTATTTTTTGGGATATCGCGCTGTCTTCGGCTTCATGTGATTCCACGACAGTGCTGAGCCATCCAACTGGAACAACGTGGTTAACAGGAACCAGTTTTGCATCAGGGTAATAATTGCCCGATGTTTCTTTATTGGCGATGATAAAATCCATGGCATGCTTCAAAGGCTGGCATTCATCCTGGTGCGTACCAAACCGCAATCCAGAAAGTAACGCAAGCCGTGTTTTTCGATGCGCGGGAGAATAAAGCAACTGCATCTGCGTTTGGATCTTTTCTTGATACCAGCGGCCTTTCGATTCCAGTTCCTCGACAAGAGAGCCGAGCTTGTCCTCATTGACTTCCGTGTAAATGACTTCATCGATAACGCCTTTTGGATTTTTAAGAGAGACCCTTGCCAAGCGAAGCAGAATATCGTATTTTCCATTAATTTTCTTCGCATCTTTGACAATCTCTTTCTCTATTTTACTTTCTGAGCGGGTACGGAGTACCAAGATCAATTTAATCAGCAAATCGGCGAGATTATCGGTGATAATTTGAGTTCGAAGGTGACAGAAAATGGCCAGCATGGCATAACGCGAAGTCGCTTCCCTGTCTTTCAGGTTTCCGGGTAAATCGGCCACCACACGATGATAATATTTTTTAATTATTTTGCGTGGCAGTTTTTTCAAGATGGGATTAGGCAGCGAAATTTCCTGAAGTATTTTTAATTTCGTCAGCTCACTGCCGGCTATTTGATGTTGCGTACCGATACTTTCCCGTTTGAGATGACGCAAACGCAATGCAGTGGTTTCATCAACGAGAGCCGTGTCATCGACCTCTTCATCATCACTCAATAATTTGTCCATTTTTTTGAAGGTGTCTTGTGGCAGCTCTTTAAAAATGGTTTCAAACAAATTTTGCTCAAAACGATGACGTGCTGTTTTAATATAGTCTTCGCACTCCTTATCCGAGAAAGGCTCCAGCTTATATTCACGAAAAAACAGTGTCGATTTTTTCACGGCATTGCAATAAACTTGGAGCTTGTGGCAAAATTTTCTTTGTTAACCAATCAATAAACAGCTCGCCATCTTGAACAGTGGGTAGACGATAACCATAAAATTGGCGTATTTCCCTTTTAAAGCGATCAATGCTCCTGCTTTCCCAATTAAAGTGCAAGAGAAGCTCCGATTTTAGATTGAGTTGTGCTGATAATGTTTCAAGCAGTTCGGTGTCAAGTGTGTATTGAATTTTATCAAAATGACCATCACACTGAAACTTTTTAAGTAAAACGGCGAATGCCAACTGGTTTTTGCCACCATGCTTTTGCCTGATGCAGAATGTTTCTTCGCTGTCTAAAAAATAGGTATCGTTCATTAAAATATGTCCATCTAAAATAGCTCCGATAATTGGTAGAGTCGGTAAATTATGGGCAATAATAATTGAAATGGATCATCAAATCAACGGATTTTCAGCCAAAAAATAAACTAAGTTCATATT
>JABEVJ010000232.1 GCA_013043985.1 Legionellales bacterium
AAACCAGCAAGTTATTCATATTGTGCAGTTTTAATCGTTTCATAGGGCGGAAAAGAGCAAGTCAAAAACCCTAAATATGAAACGCTTCGGGTATATACCTCTTTAATTCCTCGACTTCATCTTTTATCAAATAAAGCCCTAATTTTGTTCGTCGCCAAATAATATCTTCGGCGGTTTTTGCCCATTCATATTTAAGCAAATAATTCACTTCTGCCTCATATAAATCGAGTCCAAAACAGATTCCCAATTCATCGATACTTTTTGCATTACCAAGCACAGCATGTATATTGCTTCCATACGTTTGTACCAATCGCTTTAACATTGACAGCGGAACCCATGGGAAAACGGTTTGACATTGCGTAAAATACTGTTGGTAGCTGCCTGTTTCACCACCTGGTAATATCGCATTTTTAGTCCAGCTTTCCGACATTTCTGGGTAGTATTTCTTTAATTTTTTCAGGACGGTTTCTGCCAGACAACGATGCGTAGTCAATTTGCCACCATAAACGGTTATCAAAGGTAGATTATCAATCTCTTGTAGTTGAATAAAATAATCCCGACTCATTTTCCCCGGTTTTTTACCTGGAATACTATCATACAATGCTCGAATGCCTGAATAAGACCACAGAATACTATCCGGTGTTATTTCAATATCAAAATACATTTCAACACTTTTTTTCAGGTAGCCAATTTCTTCAGCATCAATGCTGACCGACTCGAGTGAACCTTCATACATGACATCAGTCGTGCCAATAATCACCTTATCTTTTTGAAAAGGAATGACAAATACAACTCGCCCATCATCATTTTGCAAGATAAATGCATGATCACCCTCATAAAATCGTTTGATCACAATGTGGCTGCCTTTAACCAAGCGAAGATTGGATAGAAGTTTATTTGTAGGCAAAATACGCTCGTTAACTTTATCGACCCAGGCTCCTGTTGCATTAATTAATACTTTCGCCCGAATTTCCTCGGCATTATTAAACCGCAGCAGCCAATATGAACCCTCCCGCACAGCCTCTACTAATTCTGTGTGTGTGGTGATGTTCGCTCCATATCTTTTTGCTAATTGTAAATTGGCAATGACTAAGCGAGCATCATCACCCCAGCAGTCAGCATAACGAAAACCTTTTGTCTGTTTTTTTAAATGTGAAGGAATAGGAAGCTCAGCCAGATTGATTCTTTTTGAGGAGGGTAATTGCTTGTCATTTGCCAAAAAATCATACAAAAACAATCCCATTCGAATCAGCCAAGGAGAATGACATTGAGGATTATCTGGCATGATAAATGACAAGGGGTAAACCAAGTGTGGTGCGCGTTGTAACAGTATCTTCCGCTCTCGCAAAGACTCCCTCACTAACTTCAGGTCAAAAAATTCCAGGTAGCGCAACCCACCATGAATTAACTTACTGCTCGCAGATGAGGTTCCACTGGCAACATCATTTTTTTCACATAAAAAAACACTTAATCCACGCCCTGCCGCATCTGCAGCAATGGCAGCACCATTAATTCCACCTCCAATAACTGCCATATCATATACTCGACGCTCAGGAGTTTTCGGTTTTCTAACTTGTTCTTTTCCCACAGGTAACACGATTAAAACCTCACAATATGAGTAACTATTGCTTGTTTTAATCGTGTTACCTGTGAAAAAATACCTGCGTTATAAAATCCGAAAACCCCTGTGCGTCGAGTATATATCATGCCAATGTTTCCAAAAATTCAACATGATTTGAAAAAACACCATCCACTCCCAATGCCAACAAATCCTGAGCCTGTTTAATGTCATTGACGGTATAAGCCAATACGAAACGATTAGATTCATGAATCTCACGTACCCGCTCACTGTTAATTTCATGCCTTTCAAGATGAACCGTCGTACAGGCCAATTGGTTTGCCATCAGTTTCCAATCATCACGCCATTGATGCATAAGCAGGCCGAGTTTTGCATTTGGCGAGCAGGCGCGAACATAGGATAAAACATCTGTAGAAAAACAGGTAATTAATGGACTTGGTAAGCTGGCAGACCAGCATATAGCAAGCTCTTCCAGAGTCACATCAACCAATAAAGTTTCTCGATGATCAAGCGGTTTAATTTCTAGATTAATCGCGAAACCTAATTCTGCTGCACTGATTAACCATTCTGACAAGGTTGGGATTCTGGTATTTTTATACTCCTGTGAATACCACTCTCCCGCATCCAGTTTTTTTAAATCTGCTGCTAAGGTATTGGCAACCAGGCCATGGCCATTCGTTGTTCGTTCTAAATGTTCATCATGAAAAACGAATGGTTGGCCATCTTTTGATAATACAACATCAAATTCTACCCACTTAGCACCCATCTCGTGCGCGGCATAAAGCGCAGGCAGAGTATTTTCTGGTCTGGCAGCGCTTGCACCGCGGTGGGCAATCAGCTTCAGCTCAGGCCAGAAAGCCATAAAAGGTAAATTCATTTTCATTCCTTAGAATTAACCTCAGTTATGGATAAAGATGACTTTAAACCATCGTCAAATGAGGTTAAAATTATTTTTAACTTAGGGTCTGGTAACTCAACTCCAGATATGATTTACTGGCGGTATGATTTACATACCCATTATGGAGAGTCCTTATGCGTTTTAAACCTTACCTTTTATCTGCCGCACTCGCAAGTATTTTTGCAGCAGACCTGTCTCTTGCAGCTACGACTAGCACGCAAACCAAGAATACTGCGGCGCCTGCGACTGTCGCAAGCAGTAAAGCATCTGATCTCGTGTTGACCTTAACAAAAGGTCAAGCAACAATTGTTCAGTCTTTTGACTCGCTTGGTAATCTTGAAGGATTTGTTGTTAAACCTAGTGGTGGACAACAAGGACAACCAACTATTGTTTATGCCGATAAAGGCGGTCAATATGCTTTTGTAGGAGCCTTGTTAACCCCGACAGGCGATAATCAAAGCGCTGCAGATAATCAAAAATATATTGTTTCCACGATTGCACAACAAGCTTTTGCAAAAGCAAAAGACACCGCATGGATATTAGATGGCAAAGCTGATGCAAAACATGTCACTTATGCTGTTGCTGATCCTAACTGTATTTATTGTAATAAATTATATGAAGTTACCCGCCCTTATGTTAAATCAGGTGATTTGGCGATACGCTGGATTTGGGTTGGCTTTCTGAAACCAAGCAGTGCAGGACTCGCTCAAGCAATTTTGGGTTCAAAAGATCCTGTGCAAGCGATGGCGCAAGACGAAGATAAGTTTAATGCAGCAACCGAACAGGGCGGTTTAACACCTCTTGCCAATCCGCCGAAAGATGTGATGGACAAATTCAAGAAAAATATGGCCTTTATTGGTGAATTTCAATTTCCGGGCACACCAGTGCTGATTTACCAAGATCAAAGCGGCAAACCACAAGCGGCATTTGGCCTGCCTGTTGCTGACCAGCTGACCAAAACCATCAACAGTATGGGTAAAATGTAATATATACCCGAAGCGTTTCATATTTAGGGGTTTATGACGCCGCTATTTTTCGTCATATGAAACGATTAAAACCAGCAATAGTTATTCATATTGTGCAG
>JABEVJ010000233.1 GCA_013043985.1 Legionellales bacterium
CTCTTTCTACTGGATTGCTTCGTCGCTGCGCTTCCTCGCAATGACGAGCACTTTTCGATATTTGTTGCTAATTTCATATTAGCGCATTTTTAAACCACATTACGCGACAGCGACTATATATGATATAAGGCTAAATAAAACACACCATTTCTGTTATGGCTTATTTTTTAAAATACAATTAGCCATTGTGTCGTTGTTGAGAAACAATCACTTGTGCTTTCTCTTCATCATCGAGATAGTCTAAGTAATTATTGTTGTTATTGTTAACTGGGGAAGTGTTGCTTGGATTATAATGAAACCCTGCGCGCACTTCGCTGACTTTACTAGCATTGCGTTTTGTTTCAAGTAGTTGTACATGAGCTAACAAAATATCAAATCCTCTCTGAGTGAAGGAAAATGTAGCACTATTTGTACTCCAATTGTGGTCTTCTTGCCAAAGACTTCCAGTGCGACTATTATAAAAACACTCTTCTGGGTTGGTTTCATCAAATATCATAGGCAAAACGCTGATAAATAACTTGCTTGCTTGTTTTAGCTTCAGACCTTCCTGTTTATATTTTTGAACTATTTCATCTGAAGGTTCTTTAATAATGAGCGGGAATTTTGCGTCAGCTTCATGCTTGTAATGATCTCTAAAGGCTGCTGTGATAGTTGTTTCATAGCCCATTGCATCACCCAACATACCAGTAAACTGATCGACTTTATCGAATAAGTAGTTATAAACTTTTTCTCTGTTAATAGTAGCCTTTTGTTCTACTGAGTTTGCATTAGATTTTTTTAACATGATTTAACACCTCGTTTGTATGTTATTTGCTTATTTATTGGAGATATTTAAATAAATACCGTGCATATTATAACCTCGAAAAATTTAATTGTCAATACAATAAATGTGTATAGCAATAAATATACAATCGCATTTCATTTTTAGCTGTATCAAAAAGGGTTTACTACAGAAAACTTAACAATTATTATTCGAGAGGCATAAATTAATCAGATTTAGGATTATTGGCATTCTGCTTAATTTTATAAGATAATACCCGCTTCATTGGCTATTACAACATTTGAGTACTTATGAAACCAATTTTCAACTTTATGAATTGTGCCATTTTATGTTTAGTGGCGTTCCTCTACCTGCCAGCTAACGTTCTTGCCGCAGGAACGGCAAAGCCAGTAGCTTTGGATGGGGTAGTAGCTATCGTTAATAGCGAAGTGATTACGCAAAGTGAGCTTAATCAGGCGATGGATATGGCCTCGAAAGAGCTGAAAAACTCGGGTACTGCCCCCCCCAATCAGAAACAGTTTCAACTTCAAGTACTTAATCAATTAATTGATCATAAAGTTGAAATGCAAACAGCGGCTCGTATGGGTATCACGATCTCAGAAGATCAGCTTAATCAAGCAATTGGAAATATTGCCTCTAAAAATCATATGACGCTCAACCAGTTACGGGATGCGCTTGGCGAACAGGGGATTAATTATGCGGGTTATCGCAAACAAATCAAAGAACAGATGATTATTCAGCAACTTCTTACAAGGGCTGTTGGTGGGAATATTAAAGTGACGGATCAAGATGTAAAAAATCTTGAGAATTCCCCTTATCTTGCATCAAGAAAACACAGTGCGTACCGTGTGGATGATATTCTAATTTCGCTGCCTGATAATCCCAACGCGCAGCAAGTGGCACAAGGCTATACAAAAGCCCAGTCTTTGATGGAGCAGATTCAAAAAGGAGCTAATTTTAAAACCTTGGCTGCAGCAAATTCAGATGGCGAGGAAGCGATGAAGGGCGGAGATTTGGGGTGGCGTCCTCTGCAGTCATTGCCGGATATTTTTGCTGAAAAAGTCGTTAAAATGAAACCAGGTGAGGTGGCAGGACCTTTTCGTACGGGAAACGGGCTTCATATTATCATGCTTGAAGCGGTACAAGATAATGATATGACACATTTTATTACGCAGACAGATGTTCGTCACATACTCATTAAAACCAACTTGCCAAGTGATGATCAACCAGCGAGGGATGAGTTACTCAGCATCCGTAAGCAAATTTTAGCGGGTGCAAGCTTTGCGGATATGGCTAAAAAATACTCTCAAGATACGGGTAGTGCCGAAAAAGGAGGCGATCTTGGCTGGGTAAGCCCAGGCATGTTGGTTGCGCCTTTTGAAAAAGCGATGGATGCTTTGGCCATCAATCAAATTAGTGAGCCAGTGAAGTCAGAATATGGTTGGCATTTGATTCAGGTGTTAGCTCGTCGCAAAGTTGACGATAGTAAACAATATCAAAAAAATCAAATCAAACAGATGATTTATATGCGACAATTTAACGAAAATGCTACCATTTTTGTAAAACAGTTGAGAGATGAGTCCTATATTAAGATACTAATTTAAATTATGCATAAAGCTAAGAAGCATCTCGGGCAAAATTTCCTGCACGATCAACGAATTATTCAACAGATTGTGCATGTGATTGCCCCACAAAAAGGGGATGTCGTCATTGAAATTGGCCCTGGTTTGGGAGCCTTAACGCAAGCTGTTTTGCCCTATGTTGGGCAGATGGATGTGATCGAATTAGATAAAGATGTTATTCCCAGGCTGCAACAAGTTTGTTCTGGATTGGGAGAGTTGCGCATCCATAATGCGGATGCATTAACTTATGATTTTAATCCGCATACTCCACCGTTACGTATTATCGGTAATTTACCTTATAACATTTCTTCGCCGCTTTTGTTTCATCTCATGCATTTTACTCATTTGATCAATGATATGCATTTTATGCTACAAAAAGAGATGGTTGATCGCATGGCTGCTTTACCTGATAGTGCTGATTATGGGCGTTTAACCGTCATGTTGCAGTATCATTGCCAAATTGAATCTTTGTTTAATGTTCCTCCACAAGCCTTCCGACCTGTGCCGCGTGTTGATTCTGCTGTGGTGAGATTAATTCCTCACCATCCACTACCTTTTATTGCCAATGATTATCTTTTTTTTGCAGAATTGGTTAAGCAAGCTTTTAGCCAACGGCGAAAAACCCTACGCAATTGTTTGAAGCAAGTTTGTCAGCCTGAACATTTTGTTGCTGCTGGTATTGATCCGCAGTGGCGGGCAGAGGTGTTGTCGGTGGCGGATTTTGTGCGTTTGGCGAATGTTATAGCAGTATGAAGAAGAAAGGAAATAAATCAATTTTCTCTGACTCCGTATATACTCATAAACTGAAACTATGAACGGAGGATAAATCAAATGAGTGAGTATCATAAATTTCTCGCTTGGTGCAAACGCCAGCAACAGTGGTCGGTAGACATTGCCAGTAAATGTAAGAAACCAGATGAAACTAACAAGAAAAGAAACTTCACACTAAGAGCTCAATTATTTTCAGAGTTAGAAGAGGTTGCCGGTGATTTATTGATAGAAATCTCGCTAAGCGAAAATTGTACCTATTTCAAGGTTATTGAAAATAAATTAAAAGCTATTCGTTCTCTTTCTCTACACAGTGAAACAGTACAGGATTCAGATTGGATTGATATACTTTTACGTTCTCCTGATCAAGCTGGCAAGTTTAAATTAGCAGTGATGAAGGAGCAAAAGGATCAATATCAAGCTGAGCTCAATTTTAAAATTGCAAGATGGGAGGAGTGTCTTGGTAATTTAAAAAAATCAAAATTTTTATATGATAATAAAGATGTTCAGGCTTTGCAGAATTATCTCGCAACACTCAAGAATGATGATATAAATAAAAAAATAGGTAGGCTAAAAAAATTTGAGGCAAAGTTCAATTCTAGAGTCTTAGCAATCCAGCAATGGGTAAAAGATAGGCAAAACGAAGAACCTTTGCCTGTTTATATTGCTAATATCAACCGTGGGTTAGATGCCCTCGAGAATGAATTGCCAGAGGGTGTTGCATTAGATGCTAATCAGCAAATTATCGCAACCAATATTCAGGCAATAAGAGAATCCATACATGATGTTATGTTACAAAATATTTCAGAGCAGCAAAAAATCCAGGTACTGAGTAACCATCAGTTTCAAAATGAAAATATTAAACGGATCATTAAAATTGGTCAGTATCGTTATAAAACAGGCAGCGTTAAATTATTGCAGTTGAGAGACAAACAAGTTGACCAGCTTTATCAACAGATGACCGATAAATCTCAACTTGACCCCGTTAATGAGTATCTCAGAAAACTTGATGCGCGGTTAAATAAGTTCGAGACTTCCCTTGCAGACGAATCGATTGAGTCTGAAGAAAATGAGGTGTTGATAAAAAACAATATTGCTGAAATAAGGAACTCGGTCAGTGAGATTGTTTCTCAACCCATTTCAGAGCAAAAAAAAATCTCTTTAATCAACGATCCAACGTTTAAAAACAAAAATATTGAAAAAATCAATGAAATTGACAAACAGAGGTACAAAAACGGGCGGTTTACCTTGTTTGCTAAGCCACGAAATAAGCTGCTGGATAAGGTTTATAATCAGGTCAAAGATATCCCTCAGGTAACTTTTGTGAGGGCTACCGCTCCGTGCGAATTTTGATCACACCACGCGACGGCGACGATATACTCGCCGTCGTGTAAGGTGAAAAAACAACAGAACCTAGCCTCCTTGCTTCTAACTTACTGCTGCTGCTGTTGCTGAGCATTAGCTGAGGATTTAATTGATTGCATGACTGCTGCTTTTTGAGCCTGTAAGGTCGAAAAGTCTGATACTTGCTGTTGCTGCAGTTGCATTGCTGCAAGTGTCGCATTTAATTGCTCAAGCTGCATTCTAAGCTGAAACATTTGGTAATTCATTTCAGCCTGTGTATACAATGTCTCGCGAGCAACATC
This sequence comes from Legionellales bacterium, assembly GCA_013043985.1. GTDB lineage: Bacteria > Pseudomonadota > Gammaproteobacteria > UBA1113 > UBA1113 > JABEVJ01. The sequence goes on from JABEVJ010000233.1 coordinate 4,818, forward strand.
AACGATGGTCATTTTAGTGACACTTGCTGTCCACACTGGCTGCATTCTTTTGAGTACTTGTTTTTCATCATAAGAAAGTGGACTTTCCCCATTGAGTTGCGACAAAGGAACCCGTTCACTATATAAGTTTAATAATGCATTCAAACCAACTGATTGCCCTGCGTTAAAGTTTGCCAATGTATCTAGGTAACTTGCTACTGTGCCAGGATCGGCTTGCGAAAGGCTTGATGCATCAATCGGGGTAAGCAGATTGCCTGCATTCTGCAAAAACTGAATAAACACCGCAGCTTTAGCCTGTTCATTGTTATTAGAGGTATTGGTGAACTTGGTTGATGAAAGCAAGCTGCCACTCGATAAATACGAGGATTTATCTAAACCAGCAGCTGTTCTGGTGACAGGAACAAGTGAGGCATAAAAACCTGGTGAAGCAATTTTTGGTACACCTTGTGGAGTGAATGGAATTGTGGGCTTGGATCCTGGGGGCAGCGGAGCAATGGTTGCTGCAAATACATAACCTGTTGTTAGCGCAGCTGATTGGGCAGAAACAGCATGTGAGCTTTGTATTCCTGCTTGTGTTGCGTCGCTTAGGATAAGGCTTTGTACCCAGATATTGTAAGCGTTGCCCAGATCAAATAGACCACGAAACATTAAACTTAAATTGTTGATAGTGGCAAGTCCAATAGCTGTTGATAAGCCATTCGTTACTTGCTGGGTATTATCAGAAGAATCGGCGAGAGCAGCGGAGCTGTTCAACGCACTGAGACTTATTAGACCAGTTGCTGCGATGGTTGCAGCAAGTTTTCTTAATTTATTATTCACGTGAGATCTCCAAGTCGTTAAAACCCATAATTCCAGGAGTTGTTGGTACTACTACTATTCCCGCTATTATTCGTTGCGGCAGGTGTTGGGGAAGTACTTACATTTCCTGAAGGTGGTGTAGCCGGAGCAGTTGGAGCAGCAGGTGCTGCCGGAGCTGCTTGAGTGGATGGTGCAGTCGTGCTTGGCGTGGCTGGAGCCGTTGGTGCGGCAACAGGTGTCATTCCTCCACGCCTGGTACCCGACTGAATAATTTGTTGCCCGACTTCCTGCAAGTATTTTTGGTTGTCAGCCTGTTGTTTGGCCAGATCAGACTGAGCTTGTAAGCCAATCTGTTGTGCCTGAGACTGGGTAGATTGGATATTTATTGCATTAAGTATGCCAGTACTCAGTGTACCAATTTGCAGGTACGCATTCTTACTCTCCTCACTATCTGAACCAACTGCGGCAGAAACGGAGTTGGCAGCGAGCAAGGTAAAACAAATTGCCACTATACTTATAACTAAGGTTTTATTCATCTTTTCCTCCTAGCGCTTTGACGACAATGTCAAGTCGATCGCGTCCAAATATCCGCCCTAATAGACGTAGACGCTCAAAAACAATATTTCGCCTTAAAAAGAATCCAGGAATATCATCGCTATTCTCACTCGATTCTTCGGCATGAATGAGCAGCTTGGATGCTGCTCCCGGGTGAGCACTATCCAATGCTTGTAATAGACGTAGATTGCGAGCCGCTTTTATATAGGCAGCCAAAGTAATGAACTCATCTTTCATCCCAAGTTCATAATTACCGACTTTATCTAACTCTTCGCCTAATTTGGTAATCGCCTCTTCAAATCCTGGGTCACCATCCAGCGTCCATTGTTCAACGCCCTCCATAAAGGCAACGACACGATAAATCATCGGGTCAGGATAGTCATACCAAAATTGATGTGCACCTTCGTGACTTAAATCAACCATCGAGAGGCCTCCTTATAATTAATTTTTTACGTATACTCGACATACATGGGGTTTCGGTTTTGTAACGCAGGTATTTTTTGCCAGGTAAAACGATTAAAACAAGCAATAGTTACTCATATTGTGCAGTTTTAATCGTTTTACCTGGCGAAAAAGAGCAAGTTAGAAAACCGAAACCCCATGTATGTCGAGTATATATGCACACTATAGAGTTTGTTTCAAGTCCAAGCAAGCTTTTTTCATTAAGTCAAGAGGTTTTTTTTATACAGCTTGGCAGGGCTTGACATCTGGTGTTATAGTGGTGTTATCCCTCGCAATAATCATTTTGCGGGAGGTAGGATATATATGTATGTTAGAGGTAATAAATCATGGCTGAAAAACCAAAAAAAGCGACAACTGAACAGGTGAAACCCGAGGAAGCGAGTGCAAAAGCACCAGTCAAGAAACCCAAAAGAGGGATTGTTGGCGGAACTGTTGCGACAGTTAAAACCTGGGTAAGTTGGGATGCTGTTTCTCGCGAGTCATCTTATGTTGCAGGTAACTTTCGTTCCCTGTTAAAAGTTGAAAAACCTACGCATACAGAAAGTTACGAAGAGGCCTTAAAGCGTTTAAACTTGACTGAAGCGGATATGGCGCAGAAAAAGAAAGATTTCATGCGATTGACTCTCATTATGGGAGCGTTGGGTGTGTTAGTGCTGTGTTATACATTATACCTGCTGTGGAATGCTTCTTTCGGTAGTGGTGCACTCGCTTTGGTGGTGTCACTGCTTTGTTTTGCAACAGCATGTCGTTATCATTTTTGGTATTTTCAAATTAAAAATCATAAATTAGGCTGCACAATTCATGAGTGGCTTAATGCAAAAGTGAGTGGAGGCGAATAATGCGTAATCTATTATTATTCTTATTATTGATATTGGTGGCTCCTTTTGCGTTGGGTGACAGCGCAGGGGTTGGCAGTATGGCGGCGGGGCTCCCTGGAGGAGCAGGGGCAGGAGTAGGAGGGAGCAGCGGGATTACTGGCAGTATTTTTACCGTACCCAATATGGATCAGTCGGTTATTTTCTTAAGTGAAATATTTGGGCAGGTTGGAAGTGTGCTCGGAGGTGCAACCAATGGTCCATTACAAGAAGCAATCCTTCTTTTTAATAATATCGCTTTAGTGATGGGCGGTTTTGTTATTTTGTATACTATCGTCGTATCAACGCTTAATACGGCGCATGATGGCGAGATGTTAGGAAAAAAATGGAGTTCTATCTGGATTCCTTTGCGCGCGGCGGGAGGTTTTTCACTGTTATTGCCCGTTAAAGCCGGAGGGTATGCTTTTTGTCAGGTTTTTGTCATGTGGATTGTGCTGCAAGGGGTAGGTGCAGCCGATTATGTATGGGGAATGTATTTAAAAAATGTCAAAACAGGGAATGCTACACCTCAAATTCCTTATGTTAGTTCGGATGTTATGAGCAGCATGACACAAATTTTTCAAAATGCGGCATGTACTGTTGCGTTGTCAGATCTATACAATACGGTTGAGGCAGCTGTGCCAGGCATGAAAGGTGCTACGCCGAATATTTCTTACGCATCTGCTTCGTCGACTAGTCCGAGCCCCATGATCCAGTTTGCTACCTCTGCCTCTCGGAATCCAACCGTCTGTGGTTCCTTAGCACTCAATCCGGTTCCTGTTTCGGGGAACCCCAGCGGGGCAGGTATTTCAGAACTGCAATCAGCAAATTTGGCGTCGCAATCAACGACGATAGGTCATAACATAAAAGCGTGGCATCAGACGAACGTGACTACCCACTTATTTCAGAATACAGGGCAGAATTATTATGCTGCGCAGCGTGCTGTAAATGCTAACGAACTTTTGATTAGTGTGACCAAGCAATTGAATCAAGCTGCTACTTATTACGTAGAAACCTCAAATTATTGTGATAACAATACCAATAAAGGGTGTATTAACGATATCCAACGACAGATTATTAACGCAGGACTTAATTATTCCGGTCAAGCAGGAGGAGCCAGTGCACCGCTAGCTGCGCGTTCAAGAGCTGAATTGTCAAACTCATCGCAAGCCATCATGCAGGATTTAAGCATGGCTCAGCAATATGGTTGGCTTTATGCTGGTGCATACTATATTCTCCTAAGTAAAATAACAGGAGAAACTACAAATAATGTTTCTGCTCCGAAAGTTACTACAGTAGTGTCTGTAGCAAATCTTGGAGCCGGACAGAGTAACTTGCCAGGCAAATTCATTAACTCGCCTCAGAAGCAGTATATTGCCGAAGTGAGTGCAACATGCAGCTCAAACAGAGCAGTGAATTCTACGGTTACGAGGAATGCTGACACCGGAGCACTGACCAAGAGTGCCGGCCCATTAGTTGTTCCCTGTATTCCGACGGATTTGAATACTGGCGGACCTGCTTCCACCCTAAACATTCCCTATGTCGGAATAAACGGTACGACTGCAGGACCAGGAGGTGCTCTCTTGGGCATCGTAAATAACTTTTTTGATGATGCGTTGAATTGGTTTGTTCAGGCTTTGACAGGCGTGGGAGGCAACCCAGTGGTTTCTCTGTCAGTCTTTGGTCAGCTGATGGTTGTGTCCACGGCGACAGGGTTTGCTCTTATCACAGCCGCGTTAACCCTTGCCTCAATTGCCGCAGGATATGGCTTCATATTTACTAAGGGAATTGCAGCAGCCATTACCACCTTTACAACGTGGTTCACGATGACGGCCACGGGTCTGATGATCTTGTGTATGAGTACGGGGGCAATGCTGGGCTATTATATGCCACTTGTGCCCTTTATTTTGTTTACAGCAGGTTCACTGGCCTGGTTTATTCTGGTGATTGAAGCTATGATCGCCGCACCGATAGTGGCCTTAGGAATCGTTCATCCTGAAGGACAACATGATATTTGGGGGAGAGGTGAAAAAGGGATAATGCTTATTGTCAGTATCTTTTTACGCCCCGCTTTGATGGTCGTTGGTTTTATTGCCGGAAGCATATTGATTTATATTGCTTTCCAGATACTAAATAGCGGTTTTCTGGTTGCGGTTGCCTTTATTGGAACAGCAGGGATGGGGCCTTTTACCTTCATTTTCTCTTTCGTCGCTTACACATCTCTTGCTATTTATCTTATGCACCAATGCTTTAAGATGATTCACAAGATTCCAGATAATATTATGCGCTGGATAGGTGAAGCAGCAGAGTCAACTGGCCAAGAGGCGGATCAGGAAGTCAGCTCGGGAGCACAAAAAGGCTCAGGTCTTGCTGAGGGTGCTGCTAAGGCGAAAGGTGAGAAGATGAAAGACAAAGAGCAGCAAGATCGAGCTAAGCAAGGTTTGCAACACCAGTTGAATTCTACTCAGCTTTCGGACGATACGGGTAAATCAACACCGAAAAAAATAGACTAGCAATAAAATATAGTCGCTGTCGCGTAATGTGAAAATGGCAGCAAATATTGGAAAACGCTCGTCATTGCGAGGAGCTTGCGACGAAGCAATCCAGAATGATCATAAGTGTCAAGTCCTTGATTTTACGCTTTTTCTACGGGATTGCTTCGTCGCTGCGCTTCCTCGCAATGACGTCATCGCTGACTCATATTTGTCGTTATTCTTAATTACGAGACAGCGACTATCCGAAGCATCTCATATTTCGAGTATATATGACAGGAGTGAAAAACAATGTCTGAATCGTATCAGTTACCTGATGAGCCATTGCGGTTTACCAAGGATGAGATGGACAGAATGCTTGTTTATTGCCATCAGATTAAAGCCTCAGATATAACGCTGCAAGCTAATGAACAAGTGATTGCAGAAGTGTATGGCCGCCTCTTCCGCCTTACGAAAAGACGTATCAATAATAATGAAGTTGGCGATATGCTCAATTATATCTATGGTCCAAATGGCACAACGCAGCTATTAAGCGGCAAAGATGTCGATACTCATTATGAAGTGCGGCCGAGCCGTTCGGAGCGCTATCGTTACCGGGTCAATGGTACCGCATGTCAGGTAGAAGGGCATGAAGCGATTCAAGTGACATTACGTACTATTCCCAGTGAACCTCCCACTCTCGAAAGTATGAATCTTGAGCCGTCATTATTGCCTGCCTTGGCACCACAAGAGGGCGTGGTTTATGTTACCGGAGCTACAGGTTCGGGGAAAAGTACTTTATTGGCATCAATTATTCGACATCTTGCCGAAGGAAATGATAGTCATCGTAAAATTTTAACCTATGAATCACCGATTGAATTTGTTTATGACTCAATAAATCGACCCAATACGGTGATTAGCCAATCCGAAATTCCCCGTCATTTACCCAGCTTTGCCGCAGGGGTACGTAATGCATTACGCCGTAAACCTCGCCTGATTTTGGTTGGGGAATCTCGTGACACTGAAACCATCGCCGCCGCAATGGAGGCCGCGATTACAGGACATCCGGTGTATACGACTTTGCATAGTAATGGGGTATCGGAGGTGATGCGGCGTTTGGTGAATACCTTTCCAGCTGAAGAGCGTCATGGCCGCACGATCGATATTATTGAAACGGTGCGGTTAATTATTTGGCAAAAACTTGTTCCGACGGTTGATGGAAAGCGAGCAGCATTACGGGAATTTTTGATTTTTGATGAAGCCATCCGTGATAAGTTATTGAGTATGCCAGTAGAAAATATCACCACAGAAACGCGTAAGCTGTTAAAAGAGTATGGTCAACCCATGATCATCGATGCGAAACGTAAATTTGATGAAGGTTTACTCAGTGAGCGTGATTACAAACTGCTTGCTGTCGGCTCGGCGAATGCGGATAAGGATGCTGGGTTGTAATAGTCTCCGCGTTTGAGATTTCGGGTTTCTAAAATATTTTTGCGCACGCTCGGTGTCATGCCAGCGCAGGCTGGCATCCAGAGTTAAAAGCTGGATGCCAGCCTGCGCTGGCATGACACCGAGCGCTCAAATACATAATGCAAATCCCGAAAACTCATGTGTGTTGAGTATAGGTTAAAAATGAGCTATCATACACATTAACATACACATGACAATGTGTTTGCTAACAATCCTAGCGAGGAAAAAATGAGAACTAATATTGTATTGGATGATAAGCTTGTAAAAGAAGCCTTTTCTTTTGTGGACGTATCGACTAAAAAAGAGTTAATTGATATAGCGTTACGCGAGTTTGTCAATAACCATCGGCGAGCTCAACTATTAACATTACGCGGTCAAGTTCATATTGAGGAATCTTATGATTACAAAACATTACGCCAAGAACGGTCTTAAAAATGTATCTTGTTGATACCTCAGTCATAATTGATTTTTTACGCGAGCGTGATAATCAGGCAGTCAATTTTTTTATTTCTCTTTTAGAGCAGGATATGCCTTTTGGTATCACTAGCATTATTTATCAAGAGGTTTTACAGGGTGCTAAATCAATACAGGATTTTAATAAATTGAGGGATTTTTTGGGATCGCTGATTTTTTATTTTCCAAAGGATAGTGTGTTAAGTTATGCAGCTGCAGCGAATATTTACTTTGATTGTAGAAAAAAGGGGGTAACAATTCGCAGTACAATTGATTGCCTTATCGTGCAAATTGCAATAGAGCATAACTTGCAGTTATTGCATAATGATAATGATTTTATTCAAATTGCCAATGTTGTGCCAGCGTTAAAAATAGTAGGTATGACATAAACTCATGTGTGTTGAGTATATGAAACGCTTCGGGTATATATTACTGATAGTAAGCTATCCAATTTAGGGTCTGTTGACAATTGGTTCTTTGGCTGCAAAAAGAGTGTAATCGGTAAAAATTGGTTCTTGTTTTCGTTAAATAGCTTGCTATTCGCCTCA
>JABEVJ010000234.1 GCA_013043985.1 Legionellales bacterium
AATGACGAGCGTTTTTCCATATTTACTATCATTTCCACATTACGTGACAGCTACAAATTATGTGTCGATACCTCAGGGTATATAGTCTCCGCGATTGAGCAAGAAACTATGGATGGTTTCATGCGTGGAAAAACTTGCTGTACAAATGCTCAAAGGAGTACAATATCAACCGCCACGTTGGAATTAACTATTATTACATCCGCAGTAGCAGTCGGTTTCTCTTCTGTTATGCTATTATCAATGCAGATTGAAGCCATTGCTTATGACTGTGGTGTAAATTATAACCATTTTTATTTTGCTAAAGGAAAAAATAAAGAATGAAATTACTTATTCTTTCTGCATTTGTAGATGAGTGTTTGCAGTTTAAAAATCAAATGGTTTTTACTGAGAAAAAAATAAATAATTTTAAATATTTTGAAGGATTATATGATTCGCATAATGTTTATTTAGCAATGACTGGTATAGGAACCATAAGATCCTCAGCAACAGCTACAATGCTGTGCTCGAAAATTAAACCTGATATCGTTTTATTTATCGGTACCGCAGGTGGTCTTAAACCTGATCAAAAAACAGGTGATATATTAATTGGTAGTCATATTATCGATATTGATCTTATTCATTTACCAGATGTCTTGAAAAATACCCCATATGCACCGTGTTTAATTGATCCACATCTTGAGACTCCCCTTGATTTTAATTATCAACTTAATCCGCAATTATTAAATCATTTTATATCTTTAGATTTTGAAAATGTATCATCTGCAATTATTGCGACCAGCAATACATTTCCAGCACCGATAGAGGCTTTAGAAATAATGAAAAACATGAATAGTTTGGCTATTGAAATGGAGAACTCTGGTGTTTGCTATGCTGCGCAAGTTCAAGAAATACCTTTTGTTGCAATACGAGCAATAAGCAATAATATTGATGCTAATGGCGTGGATTTGGGTACTCCTGATGATGCCTTAAAGCAATGTGCATCACGATTGGCTGCCTTCATGGATGTCATTTTAAATAAAATTAATTTATTAGAGAATGTTTTGGGTCTGAGTAAAGGAAAAAAAATCTATTCTAATTTGGTTGAAAGTAATTTTTAAACCATGGGCCTCTAATTTTTTCATTCGGCGATCTACCCATTTTAAGTGGATGACTTTTCCTTGCAAGTTGTGTAATAATTTCATAACGCGCATCAGTAATTCCTCCTAATTAATTTGTTGTTAAATCAATTAGATCATGTTTTTGATACGCGCATACTACTAACTTATTAAAAATTAATTGGAATTCGGAGGGAACAAGATGTCATTTGAAATAGGGGATCCTGCAAAGTTATTTACAGCTAAAACCACATGTGCTCCTGCTACAAGATTTGATGGGTTTGCAGGACAGTATGTCATATTATTTTTCTTTGGTTCAGCCAAAATGGAATCGATTAAGCATTTTTTAAATTCATTAGAAGCTCGCTTAGGTCATCATTTAAATGGTGAAAATTTTATGTTTCTCGGTGTGACGATTGATCCGGATGATCTTGGATTGGAAAGAATAAAAGTACGATCCAAGGGAATTCATTACGTCATGGATTATGATCACAAGGTGAGTCATTTATACCAAGTGCTGAAGACGGATATCACTGAAAAAACAACGAAAGTGGGCTATCGACAAGGAATTTTCTTGTTAAACCCCGCTTTGCGCATTATTGACACGATGCCATTCACGACGTCTGATGCAACAATGGATGCTTTAGTTGGTAAAGTTGAACAAATAACAAATGATCGTATCAATAACATCATGAGCACACATGCGCCTATTTTAATTATTCCCGGGGTATTTGAAAAATCATTATGTAAAACGCTTATTGATCTATTTGATGCGAACGGGGGGTATGAGTCAGGGTTTATGTATGAAGAAAATGGCTTAACCACATTGAAAAAAAACGCCAAAATTAAACGTCGTAAGGATTATAATTTGCGTTCTGATATTAATAATATAGCCTTATTAGGTGAAATAAATCACCGGATTAATACGCGAATTGTTCCCGAGATTTTAAAAGCATTTCACTTTCAAGTTGATTATACCGAGCGGCATATTGTTTGTTGTTATGACGCGAATACAGGTGGATATTTTCTTCCTCATCGCGATAATCTAATAAAAGGCACTGAACATCGGCGCTTTGCAGTAACAATCAACTTGAACGCTGGAGAATACGAAGGAGGTGATTTACGTTTTCCTGAGTATGGTAATGCAACTTATCGCGCACCAACGGGCGGTGCTGTTATCTTTTCATGTTCTCTATTGCACGAAGCCACACCTGTTATCCAAGGCAAACGTTACGCTTTTGTTCCTTTTTTGTATGAACAGGCAGGAGAAAAGGTTCGACTGGAAAATCTTAAGTACGTGGTAAATGAAACTTAATTTTTTGGAGCTTGAAAAAAAGGCAGAAATGACATCTGAGATGACTATACCCGAAGCGTTTCATATTTAGGGGTTTATGACGCCGCTATTTTTCGTCATATGAAACGATTAAAACCAGCAATAGTTATTCATATTGTGCAG
>JABEVJ010000235.1 GCA_013043985.1 Legionellales bacterium
CTGCACAATATGAATAACTATTGCTGGTTTTAATCGTTTCATATGACGAAAAATAGCGGCGTCATAAACCCCTAAATATGAAACGCTTCGGGTATAGACACAAGACCAAATTTAGAATAAATTAGTCTAAATTGTAGGGTCTGTTGACAATTGGTTCTTTGAAGCGAAAAAAGAGAGAATCGAGGAAAAACTGGTTCTTGTTTGAGGCGAATAGCAAGCTATTTAACGAAAACAAGAACCAGTTTTTACCGATTACACTCTTTTTGCAGCCAAAGAACCAATTGTCAACAGACCCTAATATTGAGGCCAATATATCATGAACTTATCTACCAATGTCAAACCAATCTCATACCTCGCTGATGAGGTTTATGAAAAAGCTTTATCACTATTCAACATTTTAGCTCTTGGCCAAAACCAGATTGAAACAGGGCTTTTTCGTTCCGCTGGTGATGTATTTGCTGATTTAGACAAGGATTAGCTAAGGATCGCGCTCGAAATAGCCTTAAGCGGAAAATAAAGAAGCTGGAGTAACTTATGGACAATTTAAAAGACAAAGTTATCTTTATCACTGGAGCTACTCGCGGAATCGGGCGAGCGATTGCTTTACATGCTGCCAAAGATGGCGCCATCATTGCAGTTACCGGAAAAACAGATAAACCTCATCCCATTTTGCCTGGAACCATTTTTTCAGTTGCTGAAGAAATAGAGCAGGCCGGGGGAACTGCCATCCCTCTTGTCTTAGATGTTCGAGATGAAAAACAGATTCAAACTGCCGTTGATCAGGTTGGCCGTCAATTTGGCCGGATTGATGTGTTAATCAACAATGCCAGTGCCATTCAGTTAACATCAACACCAAACACCCCTTTACGTAAATTTGACTTACTTTTTGCCGTTAATGTAAGAGCAACTTTTGCCGTGGGGCAGGCCTGTATTCCTTACCTCGAAAAAGCGGTGAATCCTCATATTTTGACCTTATCACCTCCGCTTAATCTTGATCCTAAATGGTTTGGGCATCATTTGGCTTATACCATGTCAAAATACGGGATGAGTATGTGTACCTTAGGTTGGGCTGAGGAATTGAGAGATCGTGGCATAGCCGCCAACTCGCTTTGGCCACGCACGACCATCGCTACGATGGCTATTAAAGCGCATTTTCCAGAGGCTGTTTGGCAGGCAAGCCGTCATCCAGAGATTATGGCTGATGCCGCACATTGGATTTTGACACAAAATAGTCGTCATGTAACTGGTCATTTTTTTATTGATGAAGATGCCTTGAAACAAGCGGGTATCAGCGATTTTTCAGCTTATGCAGTCAATCCAGAAGCACCACTGATGGAAGATTTGTTTTTGAGTTAGATAGTCGTTGTCGCGTAATTGAAAATAACCGCAAATATGGAAAAACAACAAATTTGGGCAAAACCTCGTCATTGCGAGGAGTTTACGACGAAGCAATCCAGAGTGATCATTAGTGCCAAGCACGTGATTTTACGCTCTTTCTACTGGATTGCTTCGTCGTAAACTCCTCGCAATGACGCCATCGTATTCCCGTATTTGTCGCTATTCTTAATTACGCGACAGCGACTATATATCAGTTATCTTTTTAATTTTTTGATTAATGCGAGCTCGTTTCAACAAACTCAGACGCTGCAAATAAATTTTACCATTTAAATGATCAACCTCGTGTTGAATCAGCTTTGCAATATACCCTTCTGCTTTATATTCGATGGTCTTGCCATGTCGGTCGAGCGCACGGACGGTGATACGAGCCGCTCTTTTGACGTGCTCATGAATTTGACGAGGAAAAACAGACATGCACCCTTCTTCTTCATTCTGCTCGCCTTCTGCTTCGATAATAACAGGATTAATTAAACACAATGGTTGTGTTCCATCGTGGGAATAATCCATTAGCACGGTAATCGCTTTGGGGTTAGCAAAATCAAGCTGAGTAGCCGCAAGGCCTGCGCAATTAGGCGTATTTTCGAGGGTGTAAAACATGTCGTCAATAACGGCTTGAACGTCAAGTGCTGTGGCATCTTCTACTAACTCAGCTTTTTTGTATAATCGAGGGTCTGGATAAACCAGAATAGCAACTAGATTAGGCATAGTATATAAATATCATTTAGATACTCTCCGCGGTAAAGATTGCGAGTTTCTGACTTGCTCTTTTCCACCCTATGAAACGATTAAAACTGCACAATATGAATAACTATTGCTGGTTTTAATCGTTTCATATGTCGAAAAATAGCGACGTCATAAATCTCGCAATCTTTACTGCGGAGAGTAAATACCCGAAGCGTCTCATATTTCGGGTATAGCATTTAAAATATGGTGCCGGGGAGAGGACTCGAACCTCCACAGGGTTACCCCCACAAGTACCTGAAACTTGCGTGTCTACCAATTTCACCACCTCGGCAAATAGGCGGGTAGCATAGCCTTTTTCTAACTTAATGTCAAAGGTCTTCTTCTCTAGGTTTTACCAACGCTAACAATGCCTCATCAAATGCTGGATTAAGCAGATATGCCGCTTCTTTTTCACAGTCTATAAGGCAACCATGAATCTGTTTCATGCTTAATTGATTTTTTTTGAGAAACAAACCCTCAAAATGACCTTCAATTGCAGAATCAGGTACATAGGCTTTCAAAATGCAATATTGCGCATCAATGAAACGCATATAATGTACCAAACTATCTCTATCGAAAAAAAGAGGAATTTTTGAAATATTGTAAAAAATAAGATCCATAGGTAAGGAAAAAATTCCATCAATTTCAAGCCGGGAATATTTTTGACCCAAATCATAAACTAAAAACACTTCTAAATGACGCTCGTGGTTGAGAACTGGGGACACGATGATAACCTCACTAAATTTAAATTCGCACTTGAGACTTGCTCAGTTTTCCGTTAATCTATGCTCTTTGGAAAACATTCACAAAGGAACACCATCATGGGCATTCGCTCTCTTTTTTTAGTAACACTGGCAACCCTTAGCCTGAATACTGTCGCCTACGCTGCTGATAATAACACATTGTCAACCGCGCAGCAGCAACAAGTGCAGCAAATTGTACACGATTATTTACTAGATAATCCTCAAATCCTGCTTCAGGTCTCACAAAAACTACAAGAGCAGCAAGCGAAACAAGTAGAGCAAATTCAGAAGAATGCACAAAAAATCATTCCCGGTATTGCAACACAGTTATTCAATGACAAATCGAGCCCCTTCTCAGGAAGTGCAACAGGTGATGTCACCATGGTCGAATTTTTTGATTATCAATGTCCGCATTGTAAAGATATGGCCAGCATTCTTAACAACTTACAGCAACAAGACAGTAACTTAAAAATCATCTACAAAGAATTTCCCATTTTTGGCGCTGACTCACAATATGCCGCTGCTGCTGCACTTGCCGCTGCTCAGCAAGGAAAATATGCACAGTTTCACGATGCACTGATGAAAGCTCCTGCTCCATTGACCAAAGAAGTCGTTCTCGATTTGGCAAAAACTAATGGACTTGATGTCGATCAACTTCAGAAAGATATCAAAAGTGAGTCGGTCAAAAAAGAACTGAAAGATAATGTGCAGCTTGCTGAAAAACTGCAATTATTGGGAACACCTGCTTTTGTAATTGCTAATAGCAAAAATGTTGATCAGTCTGTGTTGGTACCTGGTACAACAACACAGGAAGTATTGCAGAGTCTCATTACTCAAGCGCGAAGTAGCAAACTCTCTGCTAATAACTAGGAAATTTGATGACCCGCATCAAATCAAAACTGTTGGGCTTGACCCTGATTGAAATGATGCTGGTCGTCACGGTGTTTGCTGTTGCCACTTTGTCGGTATTAAAAGTAATTAAGGGTCGGGCAAGCACGCAACTGATTGATTCTGTTGTGGCGCAAATGCAAAATACCGCTCAGGCTGCTTTAAACTATTACATGGTTAATAGCTCAAGCAAGCAAGCTTTCGCCAGCATCAACAACGCCGCGTATATCTATTGGCCAACGGCAAACCCCAACACTCCCAATACCCCAAGCTCCATTGAAGTATTAGCCACTCAACAATATCTTTCACCTCAAACACTTTGTACCCCGTTTCCAGCATCAAACAACCCAACACCAACGGTCTGTAATGGTAGTGCAGAAATACAGGGACAAGCCCATCAGAATGCCGATTATTTTGACATTGTCTTACAGACCAACAGTGTCGCTGCTGCAACGGCTATTGCTTCACAATTACCAAACGCAACTGTAACCAATACAACCGTTACGATGACTATCACCGCTCCCAGCGCAAATATCTACTGGAATCCCAATCACGGCTGGATTGTGTCAGCGGGTGTGGTGAGTACAACGCCTAGTTGGGGTCCTACGACCTCCTCTGCTGGTACATCTACTGCAATTATTTTACCTTATTGTCCATCTGGGTTTGAAGGTCACGTTATTTTTGCACCTTTCCGCTACCAAACAACTGATGCTTATACATCCTCTGTCTGGGGCATGCACATTGCACAGGTAACAGGAAACAACAATACAGCAGACAGTGGCGATATGACTCAGGCGTACTCTGTTGTATTCAAAACAAATGGCAACTATGCCGTCAATTTAGGCGACGCTACCGACAACGCCAACAACGCTGGCAGAAGTAGTGTCGGCCATCTCATGTATTTCCTGACTATTTGTCTACCAAATGGACATTGGGCAGTGAATGGTGTTCATACCTCCGTCTCTTCGATGAATAACTCGTGGCCACAAGATGGTCAATGCAGTAGCTCTTGGGAGCAATTTGTCGGATACACTAACCCCAATTATAGCCAAACTTGCAGCAGCGTAACTTCTGCGCATGGCGGTAATGGTCAATTTTACAACAACATGAACAGCGACCCATCCAACCACTGTAATACAGGAAGCAACTGCGATATTTTTGGATCCTATCAGGCGTATTAACGAATAAAGGATAATGATGGTGCTCTTACCACAAAAAAAATGGCTATCAACTCGACATGGTTTCACCTTGATTGAGCTGATGCTCGTAATTTTGGTTGTTGCCTTAATTTCGGTCTATGCAGTACAACTCATTAATCAAAGCCTGATGCGCACGCAAATCAGCCGGGCAGCCAATCAAATTTTGAGCATAAAGCAAGCCGCGACAGCCTACTATATCAGTTACAAGAAGTGGCCATCATCGCTTGACGATCTCGTCACTCAATCCTATCTCCCTTCAAATAGTTCCTTTTGCTCGCCATTTGGGGCTGCCACGCCAACCTCTCCCTGTGGATATTATGCGCAATATATCGCTCCAACATCTTCACCAAACACCAACTTCCTCCAGCTTAACTTAACTCTGCCCTCGCTTAAGCTTGCCCAGGAATTAATTGCCATTGTACCTAATGCATGGATATCATCAGGTACTACTATGAGCGTTGCTATTAACCAACCAGTAGATATCTCAACAGAAAAAAACCATGGTTGGATTGTCAGTGCGGGCGTGGTTTCCGTGTATTATAATAACTCAGGTCAAACCAGTGCCAATCTAAACTACAACACCCCTGATGCGGGTAATGGCACAAAAATTTATTTACCCGTATGCCCACCCCCTTATGAGGGACATATTCTTTTTTTCCCCTTGGTATATCAAACTGATACACCTCTGGCCAGTCTAAATCCCTGGACGATCCATATGGCTCAACTTATGACGGGCAAAGGCTGTGGCTTAGGTACCACTATAGAAGCCTGTGACAACAATTCCATGAGTTTAGGTTCATCCATTGTTTATAAGTTAAATGGCGTTGACACTCATGGGAATCAGATGTATGCAAGCACGACAGCAGACGATCCTGGAAGCGCCGTATTGAACTCAACTCAAAATCATCTTGCCACTTTTATGACTGTATGTTTGCCAGCACATGACAATTCAAGCATGAGCCATTGGGCTACCTTCCAGCTTAACAACCACTACCAACAAGACGGACAATGCGCAACAGGCGCATCGTTTGATTCGTGGAACACATACAACCCGGGCACATTCTCCTGTAGCGTAGAACCCTCAACAAACCCTACCGTCGTTCCCGCTGGCTATCCGCCCGTTGGTTCACCCTATGCAGATTAAACTTAATTTAAGGCAGCAATATGTTGGGTAAATATCCTGTTTCAGCAAAAAAAACTGGATTCACATTGATTGAAATGATGTTTGTTATCCTGGTGTTGTCTTTCGTGGTTGTGCAGATCGCTCGTACTCAGCAAGCCAAAGTTCAGCAACAGACGATTGAGCACGCAGCAAATGATATGTTGAATTGGGAACTTGCGATTGTGAGCTATTATCAAGCAAATGGAGCGTGGCCAACAACGACCACGATGCCAACTGCACTGACGGTGTTAGCACCCCAAAATCCATCATCATCCTCACCAGACTATATGCCCAACTCTGCTTTAGCCTCTCCCTTTTTGCTCAATAACAATACCCACGCTCCTTATCAAGGAGCCCTTCCACAAAACTCTACCGGGGGTAGTAATTATGATTACTATGTGTTATCCGTTGAGATAGACTCCTATAATATGGCAAAACTACTTGCAGCCAAACTGCCTAATGCCTATATCAGCACAAAACCAACTATCAGTGTTTATATGGCAATTCCTGTACCCTCTCAAACCGTACAATCAAGAAACCGTGGCTGGATAGTCAGTGCTGGTGTGGTATCAACGACGAGTGGATTTGGTAACTTCCCAGCGGACTCTGATGCTCAATCGAGCAACTCCAATTATAATAGAGGCTCACCTGGGGCATCAGTCTACTTACCCAACTGTCCAACCGGAACTGAAGGACATATTATTCTCTCACCGCTGGAATATGAAACCAACGACTATAACTGGGGAATGCATATAAACATAGTGAACACACTTGCCAATGGTCTAGGAGTGAGTCAAGCTAGTGCGACCCTGGGGCAACCCTGTTCCCCCCCTTCCGCTCAATATCAGTCAGATTGTATTGGTAATGGCACATCTGGAGAAACCTCAGCTAATCCCTTCATTAATTATGATAGTAGTAACCCGTCTCATCCCTACGTTATTATCGGTGATAATCCCGATTACAAAACAAAAACAAACTCAAGTGGCGTATCCATTGATGACACCAGCACCAGTGTCCGCCATTTGGCTACTTTTATGACTTTTTGCTTACCTCTGACGTATAACGCTCAAGGACAACTCAATCAATACCCCAGTAAATGGTATACCAGTAATCTGCAACAGGGTCTTGCACAAGACGGTGAGTGCAGCTCCTCCTGGAATACATACCTTAATGATGTATCTGGGAATGCGAACCCTAACTGTAATACCTCTCAACAGAGTCTCGTTGGCAATGCAGATGCGTACTAATGCTCGCCTCTGAGCAGAAGTTTGACGTTTCCATCCATTCAGGATTATGATATGCAGTCGCTGTCGCGTTATTAGCGCTGTGAATACCCCCAAACAACAAAAGGTTTATTAATATGAGTAAAAATATGACTGCTGTCAACGACAGCAATTTTGCAACCGAAGTACTTCAGGCTGAGGTGCCTGTGCTAGTCGATTTTTGGGCTGAATGGTGCGGCCCCTGTAAAGCATTGACACCGATTCTGGAAGACGTTGCTGCACTCTATCCCAATGTTAAGTTTGTCAAACTTAATATTGATGAAAGCACCAGCACGCCAGCAAAACATGGTATCCGTGCTATTCCAACCCTGATTTTATTTAAAGATGGTGAAGCTAAAATCAGCAAAACAGGCGCATTGACAAAATCACAGTTAACCTCACTTTTAGATGAAAATATTTAGTATTTCTACTGGCATTTGAATGAATAATATGTTATAGTAATTCAAATTCTTCGTATTTATACACTTCTGTATTTTCAGCTTTTAACCGACATTCCGCAAAAAAATGTTTTTTTATGTACATTATGCCTGAAAAGAACGTATTTACGGAATGTCTGGATTAGATTGCTTATCGCTCTTTTTGTTTTATGACATTTTGAACAAACTTGAAGATGACTTTATGTCATTCCAAGTCATTCCTTTTTGTCGATGACGTTGAACCAATCCCCCTTGTTTTTGATTCAAACTTATTTTGTGTTTGTCCGGCACATTCCGTGTAAATTAAGGAAGGAAAAACGAAGATATATAGTTGCTGTCGCGTCATGTGAAATTGGCAACAAATAACGAAAAATGCTCGTCATTGCGAGGAAGCGCAGCGACGAAGCAATCCAGTAGAAAGAGCGTAAAATCAAGTAGTTGGCACTTTATGAACACTCTGGATTGCTTCGTCGTGACCTCCTCGCAATGACGAGGGTTTTTTGCATATTTGTGGTCATTTCCACATTACGCGACAGCTACTATATAATAATGCTTCCAAGCTTTGAACCCTAATCATTAGGGCCTGTTGACAATTGGTTCGTTGAAGCGAAAAAAGAGAGAATCGAGGAAAAATGGGTTCTTGTTTGAGGCGAATAGCAAGCTATTTAACGAAAAC
>JABEVJ010000236.1 GCA_013043985.1 Legionellales bacterium
CTGCACAATATGAATAACTATTGCTGGTTTTAATCGTTTCATATGACGAAAAATAGCGGCGTCAAAAATCCCGAAATATGAAACGCTTCGGGTATAGAGGCTGTAGACGATGAAGTTACGTAAAGTTTTTCAAGAATTAATCAAACCGCAATCTGATGATGAACGTTATCGGGTTGCATATGACTTTGTGAAAAGTTGCGACCCAGAAGATCTGACTGAATATCTCAATGTCAAAGATGATAACGGTCTGACAATCATCGCCCATGCCATTTTAAATGGTTGGGACAATATTGTCAGGCTGCTGCTGACTTATATGCCAAATGTCTCATGTCTGCTCGATGATAATGAAACAAATGCTCTGTTGCGATTAGCCAAAAATAACGAAGTCAATACTTTTTCACAGCTTAATACCATTGATATGGTGATTAATGCTCATCCTAAACCAGCGATACCTAAAGCTGTGATTGTACGGATAATTATCCTTCTTATGGAGAAAATTGGGCAAGTCAATGCTGAATCCTTTTTTTTATATGAAGAAGTATTGGACTTGCTCCTCAATTTTCGAAAAAATGCTGAAGAAGCTCATTTACTTACATCTCTTTGCATAACCAATTTACAAAATGATCCGTCCAACAAGCAGTTTAATACTATCTTTGATTATCTCATTGAGCGAGACTCCTTAAAAAAAGTAAAACAGAAGACTCGTGAAGAGGCATTAAAATATTATTTTGAAAAACAAAGAAAAATGATACTGGCTTTTATTTCAAATAATAATCTGAATGAATTAACTGAGCTGATACAACTTAAAAAAAAGCACAATCAACATGAATCATCTTATTTCAAAAAAGTAATCAATGAAACTCATATGAGTGGTATAACTGCAATGGATATTGCTCTTGCTCAGAACAATAAAATGCTCGTTGGTCTTTTGATAGAGTGTAATTTTGATAACCATCTTAAAATTAATCATAAAAATAACACCATTAATATTCTTAGAAAATTGATTATGGCCAAAGTTGACTATAAAAATATTGATTTAATTAAAGTTGTTTTTAAATCAGCAAAAAATATTTCCAATGATTTCATTAGAGAAGTCATTCGGTTTTGTTTTAAATTTCGTAAGATTGAAAATAACTCTTTTTATGATGCTGTTCTCGATTGTATTACTGCTTTGCCTCAAAAAAGCCTTGAACTTACTGAATTTATTTTTTTTATACATATTAGGCGAATAGATGTAACAAATTTTATTGCATTTGCCGATAAATATCCTGCGTCTCAAATAGCGCAATATAATCCAGAAGAGTCGATGCGTTTTTTACAAAATCTCATGGAAAATCCAATTTTTGGAAATCGTTCTTCGATCACTTATTTAATTCAAAAAAACGCGCATGCAATGCTGGATGCATTACTTCCTTATCATCCAACACTGGGTATTAAAGGCTCTGATATGGATTCTTTTCCTTTGCTAGCTCTAGTTCAGGACGTTGCCGTCAATAAAGACTGTAAAGATGCTGAATAAAAATTAGCACTAGCAAAAATTATTGTTAAACATACTTATTTGAATTTCAATAAATTAACGAAAGAACTTTTTCAAGATGATATGGCTGGCTATCCAAAACAGTTTTCTATGCTGACAGAAAAGCTTATACATTATTGCTTTAATCATGTTTACCAGGCTCATGATTCAGCTTTTGCTGAGTTATTGCAGATTGTTTTTGAAAATCAATCTGATTTAACCAGAAAAATTATGGCTCCTCTGAGCTTTTGCTTTTATCGAAAACCTCCAAATGGGAGAATAAACGCTGTCTATTACTGCGAAAATTTATTTGCTGTCACTGCCATAAAAAAAAATAAAGCTTTATATTCCACTTTGCTAAACTTTATTTCGGAGGAGGAAAAACAGTCTATAATAAAAAAATATTTTTTTAGCCCTTCACCATTGATAAATATAAAAGTTTTGAAAAAAGCGGCTGATATAGAAAAGGTTGATTTCTTAAAAAATGCAAAGTACATGTTACTTTATCCCAGTAACATCGATTTTTCAGTGCAGATTCAATTTGTGTCAACAAATGAGGAAGGTTTGCCAGATCATCAACTAACCTATTTAGTTGATCAGGCGTGGAGTTATCACCTTAATGAACATTTTCATCTAACCAAAAACAATTTATTGGAAGAGCTATTTTTTAAAATAATGACTGATTTTTATCAAATATATAAAAACGAATTATTAATTCTTGTTCAACATGGTTACTATATCAAAAGAACCGTGGAAAAATGTTTTCCCGCAATCGAGTTAGAAAATGTTTTAGAAAATGCTGCAATATTTGATAATTCGGATAATATAAACGTTGTTGCAGGCTCTTTGACAATGGTGACCACAACCTTTGAAGAAAAGCATGGAAATAATTTATTTAATTTTTGGAGGCATGGCAAGGAAATACTTATTGATAAATTGGATATTGGTCATAAAAACCGCATTAAAAGTATGAACAACACGTTTGACGAAAATCTTCAACACACAAACTCATGCTCCATTGGTGACCCTAACCTATAAGTCGCTGTCGCGTAATATGCGAAAACGCTCGTCATTGCGAGGAGTTTACTTTGAGCAATCCAGAATGGTCATAAGTGCCAATATATAGTCTCCGCGATTGAGATCGCGACAAAAAGTAGTATTATATCAGGAAAGTTAAAGTAAGATAAAAGGAATAATTTTGTTAAATTATATATTATCACCACAAGAGCTGTCAGAGTTAAG
>JABEVJ010000237.1 GCA_013043985.1 Legionellales bacterium
AAGCTTCAGTGCTAAAACCTTAATTACGTGATAGTAGCTAACCTATTAAAATTTAACGTTTTTTTCTCAATTTATGTGTCGATACCTCAGGGTATATATATTAAACGATGAGTACTGTTGTCAGCAAGAGGTAATTTATTATGGTTAAAAAATTTGAAAATAACACTTTGGATAATATAGGTGGCGCGGTGGCTGATGAAATTTTCGGCTCGTCCAAGACGACTGAACCAAAAAATAACGGTTCGCCTTTCAACATTTCTTCTTTGAAAAATAGTAAGCCTAGTTTGTATGAGGATGATGATGATTTCTTCAACTTTTCTACCCCAGTAAAAAAGAAGAAAAAGAATGACGTGGACTTCTTTGATATGGACTCAACAAACAACAAAGTTGAAATTTTGGATGATTTTTTACACTCGGATGCGACCTCGCCTTCGAAAGAGAAGAAAACTGATAGCCACTTATCAGACCCGTGGGAGCTTCCTTTTTCACCATCCAAAAAAAGCAAAGAGAGTTTGGCTCAAGCTGAGCGAATAAAAGAAGTGGATGATTTTGGGGATGAGGTGCCTTCTTTCTCGAGAAAAAACAATAGGAAAGAGAGCAGCTTTTCCGAGTCAATGTTTCCTTTTTCAACAGAATATAACACAAATAAACTTGCGAATGCACTTCAAAATAATATAAATAACAGTCAAAATAGCAAAAAGGCAGTATCACCAACCATAAATTTATCTCAAAATGGCAAGAAAGTAGAGACATTAACAAAAAACAAAAATGCTATCATTGGCTCTAATAAATCTGCAGCTAAATCTACTATCAACTCTGAAAAAAATAACTTGTCTAAACAGAAAGGTGCGGCAGCAGACTATTTTTCCTCAACATCCAAAAGCAATGAAAAATTCATTATTAAAGATGGAAATGTAGGTTTTGTCGGAGCTGATGCCTCCAAGTGGGCATGGGATACTTTCGAGGCAGATGAGGAAGGTCCGGTAAAGAAAAAGGCAGTTAATGCATGTATTAAACATTGTAATCTCTTGCTGAGTAAGCTGAACAAAACTGAAACGACAGAAACAGATGCACCTGTGACCATCACTAAGATTACTCGTGATAGGCAAAAGATTAAGCAGGATGGTATTTCACGAGGATTTATCCATAAATTGATCGTTGAGACGAGTACTGCTAAAGAAAAAAAGAAAGAGCTACATGAAATTTTACTTGGAAAAGATGCGATTGAGGCTGTAGGTAAAGAGAACTTGATTCCTGCTGTATTTGCCGTCATGGCTCTTGCTGCCAAACAACAGATTGATTCTGAAATGGCTGCATTAAATGCCAAAGTTTCTTCTTCTTCGCAAGTTCAAGCAGTAAATGATAAAAAATTAATTACGATTGTCGCCAACTACGCCACTACCGATGAGCAATTGATTAATGCTGGTTTAGCTTTAGTTCATGAAGGCTTGCTCCCTGATTTTCCTGTGAAGACTGATCCAGCAAAAAATGAAGCATTTATGGCAAAATTTGTTAAGCTGCTAAGTGAGCGTGAGCTAGATAGTTTGCCATTTTTGTGCAAGAATTTATCTCCAGCTTTGGAAGCTAAATCTAACCCTCTCTTGTTTGCAATAGAACAACACGTGCTCGAACTCAATAAGCATGACCATATACCCAACACACATGAGTCTAATAATCATTTAGATGCTTTTGGATTGTAAAATATATGTACACAGGAATCACCAAAGGACTTTTTGAAGTCATTGAGGTCAATCAAAAAACGGCGCGTATTGATTATCGCGTCCAACTGAATAACGAACTCATCATCGGGCTAAAGACGGGCGATAGCGTGTCGATTGATGGTGTTTGTCAAACTGTCGTTGCAGTTGAGGGTGTGAGTGTCACATTTAATGCAATCGCTGAAACTTTGTCAAAAACGACATTGGGAAGTCTTTTTGAAGGTAGAAAAGTCAGTGTCGAGCGCAGTGTTCGTATTGGCGATGAAAATGGCGGTCATGAGTTGGCAGGACACGTCGTTGAAATGGGCGTTGTTGTCAAAAGACTTCTCTCAGAAAACAACCTAAGTCTCCACCTTCAATGCTCATCTTCCATCTTGCGTTATATTTTTGAAAAAGGTTTTATTGGCTTGGATGGTTCCAGTTTAACGGTGGGTTGTATTGACAAGGAGAATGCAACCTTTGCTATTCATCTGATCCCCGAAACGCTCAGAGTGACCAATTTTGCGCATAAACAAGTGGGTGATAATATCAATATTGAGCTTGATTCGCGAGCAGTCATTATTACGCAGACCTTGGAGCAACATTTAGCAGATATTTACACTAGGCTCGCTCGACTCGAAAACACAAAGGTTGTAGACTAGCACGCACAAATAACCTTGGTGTAGTATCTGATGACATTATCAAAACTCATGCTAAATTCAGGATGGCTTATTTTTGCTTATTTACTCGGTTCGATTTCTTCGGCTCTCGTTGTGAGTAAAATAATGAAACTTCCCGATCCCAGAACGGAAGGCTCAAAAAACCCCGGAGCAACCAATGTACTGCGTTTAGGTGGAAAAAAAGCGGCTATTATCACCTTGCTGGGTGACATTCTAAAAGGCGTCATTCCTGTAGCAATGGGTCGTTTGTTTCATGTTCCTGAGCTTGAATTAGCCTTTATTGCTTTAGCTGCTGTGATTGGACATGTGTTTCCCTTGTTTTTGGGGTTTAAAGGCGGAAAAGGCGTGGCTACGGCATTTGGTGCCATCACAGTGCTGTCATGGCCTCTTGGATCAGCAGGGCTGATAGTTTGGATAGCCATTGCAGGACTTTTTCGCTACTCCTCTCTTGCATCAATTTGCGCAACGATTTTTATTTCCTTTGCAGCTTGGTTTTTGCTGAGCAAAGCTTGTCTGTTGCCCCTCGCAGCGATTAGTCTACTTATCGTGCTGAGACACAAGGATAATATCATCAGAATGATTCAGGGCAAGGAAAGTAAAATTGGTGAACGAAAAAAGAATGATGAAAAAACTCTCTCCCACACTGAAAAACATTGTTAAGCTATTAAATGACGGGCACTACCATTCAGGAGAGGCTCTAGGTGAGCATTTAATGATTTCTCGCAATGCTGTCTGGAAAAATATGAAACAATTGACGGAGCTGGGAGTTGAGCTTGAGACGATACCCAGCAAGGGTTATTGTATGAAACATCCATTGATTTTATTGGATAGCAAACAGATTTCCCAGTATATTGAGCCTCATCCTACCCTTAAAATTAACCAGTGGGATATCTTTGGGAGTATTGACTCCACCAGTGATTATTTTCGCTCACAAGCTCCCCGTGATGGATTGCACGTTTGTCTTGCAGAACACCAGACCGCAGGTCGGGGGCGATTTGGTCGAGCATGGCATTCGCCGTTTGGTGCAAATATTTATCTTTCCTGTCGTTGGCCATTAAATCAAGATGCAAGTAATCTTGGCGGACTGAGTCTGGTGATTAGTTTGGCTATTGTTGCCGCTCTTAGTGAGTATGGAATATCGGGCTTAAGCATAAAATGGCCGAACGATATTTTATGGCAAGGAAAAAAATTGGCTGGCGTGTTAGTTGAGCTTCAGGCAGAAAGTCATGGTTTGACTCAGATCATTATTGGTATTGGCATTAATGTGAATATGAAACGTTTGCCGACGCCCGAAATTAACCAAGCCTGGGTTTCCTTGGATTCTATAGTTGATAGACCTCTTTCGAAACTCGCTGCTGAGAGTCAAAAGCAAGGCGCACCGGAGCGCAGAACCGGAGCATACACGTCAGTATGTGAGGATTCGAGCACCG
>JABEVJ010000238.1 GCA_013043985.1 Legionellales bacterium
AGCAATAGTTACTCATATTGTGAAGTTTTTATAATATTACTCTGGCGTAAAAGAACAAGTCAGAAATTAGCATTTTGAAGTATCTTGGGTATATACCTCTTAAGCTGTTATCGAATAGTCAGAAGCGTGCGTTTCAATATCATGTTGAAGCCCCTGTGCAAGCACCTTACTTGCAACTTCTTCTATTTTATCCCTATTCGTTTTATAATCCCTACTTTGTATCTTCTCAAAAAAGCCGTGGCATTTTTCAGTCACCGACTTTTGTTGCCTTGGCTTGGTAGCGACTATTTCTTCTTGTGTAGCATTCTCACTTTGATTGGCTGGCACTTCATTATTACGAGCTTCATTTTTTGCTACTTTTTCTCTTTTTTGTGCAGCATCACCGCCACTGTTCATGTCTCCTGCACTGCTTTTATTAATTTTTGCATCC
The DNA here is from genome assembly GCA_013043985.1 of Legionellales bacterium. GTDB lineage: Bacteria > Pseudomonadota > Gammaproteobacteria > UBA1113 > UBA1113 > JABEVJ01. Next base: position 431 of record JABEVJ010000238.1, read on the forward strand.
AAAGCAGCATATGTATTGTTAATCTCTACCATTGCGCCCTTTTTACCTATACTGGTTTTCTTTAAACCCAGAAAACCCAGGATGCAACTAAAAAAGGAGCTCATACCGCCCAAAACCGTGACAGCAATCCCAGCTCGCACGCTCTTTGCTTCAACTCCTGAGATGACCCCGTTTCCAAATCCATTGACAAGGAGCGCGGTACCATCGGTAACTACGTCAACACCCTGCACCACTTTCTCAAAATTACCTTGCCATGGGTTGTCATTTTTTGGTACTTTTGGTTTACCAGCGCCGTCGTTTGAATTAAATTGCTTTTTCATCTCTGCAAATTTATTTTTTACCCACCCAGGGAACTTAAGCACCGCTGGTATCACCATTTCGAATCCGATTCCTCTTACACTATTAAAAAGACCGCTTATAGACAACATGGTAATACCAGGCAATCCCAATCTTTGTAGAACGACTGACATTCTAGTCGTCGAAGGGAAAAAGCTGAAGAAACGCCGCATATTGTTGCCAAAATTGGCAGTTGCACTTTGAAACTCTTTTCCAGTCAAAATATTAGCTTTGATAAGCGCCAAAACGGGAAGTGTCAAGAGTGCCATGAGAGGCAGAATAATCAATGCCTTGAAAAACCGCTTTATATTTGAATCTCCCTCTTTTCCATAAATGAGTTTAAGACCCGACTTAACCAAGTCCCATGTGGTCTTGGCAAAACCCATCGTTACTTCCAATATAACGGGAAGATGGACAAAGAAAGTTGAAAGCAATCCCCCAAGAGCAAGAAAACCTAAACCGACAACTAGAACAGGCATTCCTGCTACCATGGCCATGCCAGTTAACATCATTGAGTTCATGGTCGCAAAACCGACAAGAGCGGCAAAACCGAAAACAATTGGCGAAACAACAAAACCAAGGAACAAGAAGCCAAACACCGCAATTGCAATCTTGCCTAAAATATTACTCTTTTCCCAAGCTCTGACAAAAATGTTCAAAGGAGCACCTTTACCAAACAAGGCATCTTTTAATCCATGAAGAAAAATACGCATGATAAAAGGTTTAAAAAAGTAATGGTACAATTTATAATTGACATACACACCACATAGACCGATAAAAAGAGCAACTGGAAGCGTTGCCCAGGGAAAAAGCAATCCCAGCACAGCAGCAGCAGTCAAGCCTCCTGCACCTAAACCAATAAGCACATTATACGATACCGCAAACAACCCAACTCGAGGTTTAATCACCTTTTTAACCGTATGCTCTCTTGCCGTAAGCAGCTTTTGTTCGACTAATGTCAGTCTATATCTAATATTGTCAGCGTTACTCTCTACTTTTGCATTTTTTTGAACAACTATTGTTTCCTCTGAAGTAGGAGGCTCTATTTTTACTTTGCCAATACGATAAGGGTGATCATACTTGCGCAGCAAGTTGTTCAGCGGTTTTACAAGGGCAGGTTTTTTATCACTGCCGCCTTCTTCCATTTGCTTTTGAAGAATAAGCGCCATGCTAGAGACTAGCTTGCTGAGAAAATCTTGCATATTTTGCTGCGCTCGAGCTGCAGTCAACTCCTCACCAAATGCATCCTCATATTTTCCGGTTTCCTGATTAAAGGTTGCAGAAAAATATTCATTTTTCAATGTGTTAAGTAACTCGATTGTTACACCATCCGTGGTATCAGTTTTCATCATAAGAACAAAGACTTTATGCAAATCTGTGTCAAGTCCGTTAGCGCCATATGATCTTATGTCAGTATTGATAAAATGGTTAATGACTTCCCCATCAGGGATAACGCGATTTACTAAACGATTCCCTAAATCTTTTCTATAAGATGACTTTGTTTTTTCTGTCATATCCACAAAAGTACGTTGCAATCTTTTATATTGCTCGAATTTTGCATCTTCCAGTTTTTTCTGGTAAGCAAGGATAGGATCGGTTGGTTTCTTTGGCGTTTTGGGCGTTGTTGACAAGGAATCAAAATCTTCAGATAAACCAGTATTGGGGTTATCATCCTCCACCCTAATCTCATCTTCGCTCTGCTCTGACTGACTACTCGTTTCAGTTGGCGAGCCATCGGTAAGATAATCATTGTATGAATTGGAAATACGCTGCGGTTTCTGCGGTTTCTCATCATTTTCCGGTAATGCTCGATTCACCATCCAGTTAGCGACAAATTTTACACCGCTTTTTAGGCTATCATCCGTAAGCTTTGTCTCTGACACTTGTTTATAGAGTTTAGCTAAGTCGTTATATCCTGTTTTGATAAAAAGTGAACTGGAATCATATTCAAGGCGGAAAGCAAGTTCACCTTCAACTTCCATAAAAATATCGGGTGTTTTATTGAGGTTATTTCTTGCCGCAAGTATTTTGCTATTTAATTTTAATATCAGCGCATCTTGATTAGGATGACCTGCTAAACCCTGTTTGAGAAAATCAATACGAACCTGGAGTTCTACTCTAAGAGCTTTAGCTACGCTCTCTCTGAGTGTATCTAACTCTTTTAGGCGTTCATCATTTGATACCTTTTTTTTGCTTGGATATATGTTTTTTAGGCGTTGATCACTTAAGCATGTTTGATATGCTGTGTCAATTTGCGCACTAATCTGACGCAAAATTAACACTTTATGCTTAGATAAAATGTAGCCATAACGAGCTTTTTCTTGCTCTCGAATCGCTTCTTGATCTTCCTTGGACCATTTTTTATCAATTAAATCGTTTGTTTCTTTATTAAGATTTTTAAAAAAATTATCAAATTGATTATCGCCTGTATCGTTATAAAATAATATATCTGTTGCCATAATTTTAGATTCCCGCTTAAATACTGAGCCATTTTAGAGCTTACTTTATGAAGCTTTGGCTTTTATATCAAATTTGCCCAAAAAACATACAGTCGATAAATATGAATAATCACCGCGGCAGAGATTTTGGATATTCTTAAAAAAACAAAATAAAAGTTGAATAATATTTTGTACCCATAGTATTATCATAAACCCTTAACCTTATGGATATATTAAGAATTTATGGGCTATCCTCTATACTCTTCATACTCTTCGCGGTCACGAATTGCAGTTTTTGACCGCACGGAATATATGCCGGACAAGAGCCTCCACACATAAAAATGCGAAGTTTGTATGACTAAAAAAAATGGATTCAGTTTAATTGAACTTTTAATTGCGCTCAGCATTATAGGGATAGTATTGGCTTTTTCACTGCCCCAAATTGTTAACTATACCGAACAGACACATGCCGATACACGTATTATTCAATTGTATAACGTACTAACCTTTGCGCGTAATCATGCACTTGCCTCCAATATGGACGTTATTCTTTGCCCAAGTGCAAATTTGCAAACCTGTGGGGGAAATTGGAGTGGCAATCTCATTGTTTTTAGTGATACAAATAAAGATAACAAGCATAACATGGATGAGCCTGTTTTACGAGTCCTGGAGCCAAATATTAAAGGTTCATTAACCTGGAAAGCCTTTGGATCAGCAAACTATCTTAAATTTGTTCCTTATGGCTTTAGCAACCAACAAAATGGCACATTTATTTATTGCAGCCCCTCTCATCAATTCACCTTATCTCGTGGTATTATTATGAATAAATCTGGGAGAGCACGCTTTGCAGAAATTACGGATGAAGGTGGGATTATCGATGCAAATGGGCAAGAAATACGGTGTTAATTTTGGCTCGACTGGATTTACTCTCATAGAAATGATCATTACCCTTGTGCTCATTACGATTTTCGCCACCATTGCTATACCCAGTTATCGGGGTATTATGCAATCAATGCGAGTATCGGCATTGAGCAATGACTTTATAGCAGCGCTCGCCTTCGCGCGCGCAGAAGCGGTAAAACGGAATAACTATGTGAGTATTTGCCCGGCTGCCGATTCCACTTTCTCGACCTGTGGAACCAGCTCCAGTTGGGCCAATGGCTGGATTGTATTTGTTGACGTCAACAACAATGGCATCATAGCTTCCAGCAGCAACATTTTAAAAACTCATGATGCGCTCATCGCTGGAAGCACTATTGTCACGACATTGAACTATGTCGAGTATAATCGGTCTGGTTTTCTCGGATCAACAGCAGGATCGCTGACACTGACAGTTCCAGGATGTACGGGTAACAGCGCCGTACTTATCACCTTGTCCATTACTGGATGGGCAAGTGTGACGCAAACGGCATGTACAATGGCTTAATCTCAATGCTGCTAACTTAAGCCTTTATACATAACAGAAGCCGAAAAAAACCTCGTCATTGCGAGGAGCTTGCGACGAAGCAATCCAGAATGGTTATAAATGCCAAGATTGTGATTTTACGCACTTTCTACTGGATTGCTTCGTCGCAAGCTCCTCGCAATGACGCCGTTGGTTTTTCCGGTTTTTGTCATCTACAGAATCTTAAATTAGCAGCATTGGGCTTAACTTTAAATTCAGGATTTTCTTATGATAGATATTCAATCGTTACGACAAAATATTGATGAAACAGTAAAACGATTAGCCAGTCGAGGCTATACACTCGATGCAGCTCATTTTAACCAACTCGAATCCCAACGAAAAGCCTTACAAATTGCAACTCAAGAGTTGCAAAATGAACGAAACTTACGCTCTAAAGCTATTGGCCGCGCCAAAGCAACCGGAGAAGACGTGAGTTTACTGATGAATGACGTAGGAGAAATCGGTGATAAACTTATTAAAAAAGAAGCCGAGCTGTCCGAGGTGCTGGCAACTATTCATGATCTTTTAATGAACATCCCCAATCTTCCTCATGAATCTGTTCCATTTGGCGTTTCAGAAGAAGATAATCTGGAAATACGCCGCTGGGGCAAACCAAGGCAATTTGATTTCCCTGCTCAAGATCATATTGCTTTAGGAGAAGATCTCCATGGACTTGATTTTGAGACCGCTAGCAAATTGACTGGTGCACGTTTCGTTGTCTTGCACGGCCAGATTGCTCAACTGCATCGAGCACTCATTCAATTTATGCTGGATGTTCATACACAGGAACATGGTTATCAGGAAATTTATGTGCCTTATATTGTCAACAGCGAATCGCTGCGAGGCACTGGGCAACTCCCCAAATTGGAAGGTGATCTGTTTGCGCTGAAAGGCGAACATGACTATTATCTTATTCCAACTGCAGAAGTTCCAGTAACCAATACTGTCCGCGATAAAATTCTCGATTCAGCTGATCTCCCTCTGCGCTACACTGCGCACTCACCTTGTTTTCGCAGTGAAGCTGGATCATATGGCAAAGACACTCGAGGCATGATTCGTCAGCATCAATTTGAAAAAGTGGAGCTAGTTTGCATTGTCAAACCTCAAGAGTCATATGAGGTGCTCGAGCAGCTCACCCAACATGCTGAAGCCATCTTACAGCGACTTGAGCTGCCTTATCGTGTTGTTGCACTCTGCACAGGTGATTTAGGATTTTACTCAGCTAAAACTTATGATCTTGAGGTTTGGCTGCCAGGTCAAAACAAGTATCGTGAAATTTCATCTTGCAGTAATACGGAAGATTTTCAGGCACGAAGAATGCAGGCAAGATGGCGCAATCCGGTAACAGGTAAACCCGAGTTGGTTCATACTTTAAACGGGTCTGCTCTGGCGATAGGCCGCACACTGGTTGCAATACTTGAAAACTATCAAGATGCCGCTGGCAATATTCACATTCCAAAAGTCTTGCAGCCTTATATGGGTGGCAAAGATATGATTTATAAGCCTTAAAATATAACCATAGCGGTTGTTGTCATGCCAAATGACTATCGAGAGGTATAAATGGCAATTCTCTTTATATCAGATGTCCATCTCGCTGAAAATGAATCTGAAATCACTCAGCATTTTATTGCACTGCTTGATGAGGCTAAAACAAAGACTGAATCCATTTATATATTAGGCGATCTCTTTGATCGCTGGATTGGAGATGACGACTTACAAAGCTGGCAGCAGCCTGTTATCGCTGCCCTCCAATCAGTGACGCAGCGTATTCCTTGCTATTTCATTGCTGGAAACCGAGATTTTCTGCTTGGTTCGGCTTTTTGTGAACGTACTGGTCTGACGCTGCTGCAAGAGCCTATGATGATTGATTTATACGGCAAGAAAACCCTACTTATGCACGGTGATCTACTTTGTATTGATGATAAAAAATATCAAGCTTATCGGATTACGGCAAGAAACCCGCAAGCAATACAGCGCTTTTTGTGGCTTCCTTTATTTTTGCGCAAAGCAGTCGCTTATTTTGCCCGTTGTTTAAGCAAGTTTCACCAAAAAAAACAGCAGCTTGCCATTTTAGATGCTAATCAGGATGAAATTTTGCGTCAATTAGACATTCATAATGCTGACTTACTGATCTATGGCCACACTCACCAACCTGGCATTCACTGGTACAGGATTGGCAACCAGTTTAAATGTTGGATTGTATTAGGTGATTGGCATAACGGACATTACCGTGTTCTGTGGGCAAGCGCAGACCGCCTTGAGCTTCGATCTACCCCTAAGCCTAAATAACCTCATAACTGAGGTTATTTAGCAAAATTGACTATACTCGAATCTTATCTCTCAAAAACTCAAGGAGCTAAAGTATGACAATAGCAACGAAAGGTTATGCAGCCAAAACACCTAACGCCTCTCTTGAACCCTACTCATTCGAACATCGTGATCCAGGCGAAAACGACGTTTTGATTGATATTGATTTTTGTGGCGTCTGTCACTCCGATATCCACCAGGTGCGGAATGAATGGGGAAAAGGCTCGTTCCCGATGGTACCGGGTCATGAAATTGTTGGGCGTGTTGCTCAGGCAGGAAGTAAAGTTCACAAATTTAAAGTAGGTGACTTGGTTGGCGTAGGCTGCATGGTTGACTCATGCCGTACCTGCCATCCGTGTAAAGAGAGTCTCGAGCAATACTGTGAAGAAGGCTTTACAGGCACTTATAACGGTTTCGATCGCAAAACCAAACAACCCACCCGCGGCGGTTATGCAGATAAAATAGTGGTTAACCAAGACTTTGTTTTGAAAGTTCCTGCTAACCTTCCTCTTGCGGGCGTAGCACCTCTTCTCTGTGCAGGAATCACCACCTATTCTCCTTTACGGCACTGGCGGGTCAAAGCGGGACAAAAAGTCGGGATTATTGGTTTAGGTGGTTTAGGTCATATGGGTGTCAAATGGGCTCATTCGATGGGCGCACATACAGTTGTGCTCACCCACAGTGACAAAAAGCAGGCTGACGCGCTGCGTTTAGGCGCTAATGAAGTTCTTGTTTCCTCCCATCCTGATGAAATGGCAAACCATGCCGCCAGTTTCGATTTTTTATTGTGTACTATTTCAGCACCTTATGATATTAATGCTTATCTTGGATTACTCAAGCTAGATGGTGCAATGGTTGTACTCGGTGTACCCGAAAAAGCACTTGAAACCCAGGTTTTTTCTCTCATTAGAAACCGCAGCTCCCTCGCAGGCTCATTAATTGGCGGCATTGCAGAAACGCAGGAAATGCTTGATTACTGTGGCCAACATAATATTACCGCTGATGTGGAAGTTATTCCCATCCAAAATATTAACGAAGCTTACGAGCGTATGTTAAAAAGTGATGTGCGCTATCGCTTTGTTATTGACATGAAGTCATTGAGTCGGTAATTTAGCACTTTTACAAAATAGGTATAGTTGCTGTTGCAAAATTGAAAATAACAGCAAATATGGAAAAACGCTCGTCATTGCGAGGAGTTTACGACGAAGCAATCCAGTAGAAAGAGCGTAAAATCAAGTGCTTGGCACTTAAAAAAACTCTGGATTGCTCAAAGTAAACTCCTCGCAATGACGAGGTTTTCCCCAAATTTGTTGTTATTCCTAATTACGCGACAGCGACTATATCGACCTTAATTAAAGAGTTCTCATGAAACAATATCACGATTATTTACGACATATCCTGCAGCACGGTCAGCTAAAACAAGATCGCACAGGTATAGGCATCAAGAGTGTATTTGCTTATCAAATGCGCTTTAACCTGCTGGAAGGTTTTCCACTTGTCACCACAAAAAAAATTCATACCAAAAGCATTATTCATGAATTGCTGTGGTTTTTAAACGGCGATACCAATATCGACTATTTAAAGGAACAGGGTGTGCGTATCTGGAATGAGTGGGCTGATGAAAATGGGAACTTAGGGCCTGTCTATGGTAAACAGTGGCGCTCCTGGACAGGAAAAAATGGAGAAACCATCGATCAAATTGCCAATGTGATTAAAGAAATACGCGCTAATCCAAACTCTCGGCGTCTTATCGTGTCTGCCTGGAATATCGCTGATTTGCCAGAAATGGCTCTCATGCCATGTCATGTCATGTTTCAATTTTATGTCTGCAATGGACGTTTATCCTGTCAACTCTACCAACGTTCAGCAGACTCATTTCTGGGCGTACCCTTTAATATTGCCTCTTATGCCCTATTGACCCATATGATCGCCCAACAATGTGATCTTGATGTAGGTGATTTTATTTGGACAGGTGGTGATTGTCACATCTATACCAATCACTTCGAGCAGGTTCAGTTACAACTGACGCGCACGGCCTACCCTTTGCCACAACTGGAATTTAATCGTAAACCGCCCTCTATCAATGATTATCAATTTGATGATTTTCAATTGGTGAATTACCAGTCTCATCCGCTTATTCCGGGGGCAGTTGCTGTGTGATTTTACTCACTCCTTTCTTTATTTTTCTGATTCCCTTCATCTATTTTGTAAAATTTAATGAAGTTCCGATGTTACATCCTGAGTTTTTTGCTCTGCTGGGAAGCATTGTTATCGTCAGTCTATTAAGCTCTCTCGCCTTATACCGAGCAAGTTGGGTGAGACTCAGCTTGGCTTTATCTATTTTAATCGTATTCTCGCTTAGTTTTTTACCTGAATTCCAATCAGGCGTTCCGCTTAAAATTGCCTTTTTTTTGGTACTTGTGCTGGCAATTCAATTACGTGAAAAAACATTGCCTTTTTTTTGCATGATAGCTGGCATTTGTTGCATGGCAACCTTAGTCTTTTCTGTTGGGCATCAATTTAACGCCGTCACTATTTCAGAAAAACCAGTAAACAGCAATCCTGATCTGCCGCCATATATTCATATTATTTTTGACGAATATATGGGTGTAGATGCCATCCCAACCAACATTGGACAAGGGCAAGCATTGCAAAATGAAATTAAAACCCTTTTTCCAGCTTATGGATTTCGTTTATTCACCCATGCTTACAGTCGTTATAGCCGCACTTACGATTCTATTCCCAATCTGTTGAATTTCACGCCAAAGTCACAGGACGGATATTATTTCCCCGGCGGATTTTCGAAGCAGATTTTAACAGAGAATAAAGATTTTGAATTGATATCAAAAATGGGTTATAAAATTCGTGTTTATCAACCGGATTATATTGATTTTTGTCACGCAAAAGGTGCTGATTATTCCTATTGCTACACTTATCCGGTTTACAGTTTCAAAGCTTTTTATCACTTGAATTTTCCTTGGACAGCGCGTTATCCTTACCTATTAAAAAGCTATCTGCTTTCTTCATTTATCTATCAAAATGCACTTTATGACTATGTCTATACCATTCGCCCGCTTGCCGCTAAAATTAAAATTTATTTGCCTGATTACCCTTGGGATCAAAACCAACTTAGCAGCTTAAATACTTTAGTAGCTCTTGAACAACTCAAAGAAGATGTCATACAACATAGCAATGATGGAAGTGCTTTTTTTGCGCACATTTTGTTGCCGCATTCGCCTTATATCTATGATGAAAATTGTCAAATTCATTCCAATCCTATGGATTGGCTCATCAATTACGATTTTGGCCCACAGGGAAACACCCCTGAACGACGTGTATTAAGATATCAACTGTATGAAAATCAATTACAATGTTTATCCAAGTCCTTAAAAACCGTGCTTGATACTTGGCAAACAACTGGTGTGATGAAAAATGCAATTATTATTATTCAAGGTGATCACAGTTCACGATTGCCTGTCATATCACCAACGATAGAAAATGAAGGTGTGTGTAGTTGGCAGGACTTTAATGATGCTTATCCGGCATTATTTGCCATTAAAGCCCCTTTTTATTTTGCGGGTCTAGATAATGCGCGCTATTCTCTGACTTATTTATTTGGTCAAGTCTCGGAACAAATCAGTCACACTCAATTTCCCATCGATAATAATAACGATTTTGTTTACTTAACTGATGCTGTACCTGGTCTGCGAGTCAACCAGGTCATTGAGCCGCTTTCCGCATTTATAGCAGCTTCATAAATGAAGGAGTTTTAATATGCTTTTGAAGTATCTTGGGTATATTTCTTCAAATACGATTCACAGCCCCTTCTGCTACATCATCTCGTTTTACCGTTGGATGTTTTCGATCTGGTTTTTGCGCGCTCTCCGACTGATTTTCTTGTAATTTGCTTGGCTTAAACAAATTAGGTACTGATCTTATCACATGAGACGCCGTATTATAGGCTCCTCTATAACCTTCAGAAATATCCTTATTTTTGACTACTTTTTTATGTTGCCTCCAGGCTAACATTGCACCTCCTGCAATAGCCGTATCACCACCAAAAAGTACTATACCGATCATAGCGCCAACACCACCACCAGCAAAACCACCAAAACCCATCGTGACGAAACTGCCAATAACACATCCTACAACAAAGCCTGCGACGGCACCTAGTGCTCCTCGGATTGCTATTTTGGTCGCTATATCTGTCGTTGAGGAGTGATGAAGTATCTTATCTAAGGCTTTACCTGAAGCTGCAATTTTCTTTTGATCGACTAATCGCCCCTCTTTGATTGCATCAAGCGGTTCAACAAAATGGTTATAAACAACCAAGGCTTGCTCAGATGAAATGTCGTTATCATTTGTTACGGTAGTAATCAGGTTGGAAATAGCGCCAACAATATCGGGTTTATCTGAAATAGCCAACAATCGATTGATTAAGGGCAATGCATTGGCGGCTTTTTGTGGCGTAATCAGAAGAGGAGATGAAGAGGCGAAAATTTGATCCTGCTTGGCTCCTTTTTTTTCGAAGTCCGCATAAATTTTAGGGAAAAGCACGTGAAAAAACTGGATATTTTGATCAGTCAGTTGACGATCACCTGCTGGCACATTATTTATGGGTAAAATTTTGCGATCTTTCTTTGCATCAACAAGCACAGCAAGATGATCATAATATTTGAATGTTTTAGGCAAATCAATCGTATCATCTTCAAAATATCGGTTTATCTCATCTATTATGTTATTATAAAAATCCTGATCTTGCGCTAATTCTTTATATCGGCATGTCTCATCTATAAAGTAAATATAGAAATCTTTCAGTCGTATTAATGCTTTTTCTTGATCATTATTACGAGTTTCAAGCCTACATTTATCTAATTTTTTTCTTAATCCAATTATTTTTTCCAAATCAATGGTATTATTTTTCGAATATCGATCGAGCTCTTTCGATATCTCATCTTTTATTCTAGAAAATTCTTTTCGGGATACTAATTCAGTTCCCAACAAATTAATCGACATTTCACATTCATATAATATTTTGTCTAATTCAGAAATCCAAAATTCATCTAATTTTTTTCTTAACTCAGCTATGGACTGCACATCAATCGCATGTGCCTCCACAAATGGAGTGATCTCATTTATTATCTCTGCATAAAATGCTTTCCCTGGCTCTAATAATTTTACATGAATCAAAGCCTGAGCTTTGTGCTCTTCATATTTAGATATTTTATTTTTTAACTTAGATATATAAAATTTATCTAATTTTTCCTTTAGCTCAAATGAAGCAAGTGCTTTCGCTTTTAAAAATTTCAATCCGTTCCAAGAAGCATTCTCTGTTTTTACTTTTATCGTGAAATTTTGTAAAGTTTTTTCATTCTTCTCAATAAAAATTAATTGTTCCTGCTCAATATGGATTTCATCATTCGGCTCAGTTCGAATTTCTTCATCAGGCTCAATACGGATTTCTTCATTCTGCTCAACTCGGATTTCTTCATGTGGCTCAATTCGGATTTCTTCGTTCTTCGCTAAAATTTCAATGCGAATTTCTTGAATCAGATGATTATTAATTTGCAGTTTATTCGGTGATTCACTAGATTCTTTTTCTTTAGAATTAAGGAAGTCTAAACACTTTTTGTAGAAAAGTTCAGCTTGTTCATGGCTAATGCTCTCATCGCGAGAAACTTCTTTAATTAAAGTTTCAAGTGGTGTAATCAACTTAGAGTTTCTTTGTTTATGGATACATAACTGCTCAATAAGTTGGATGGCTTGTAATGCTTTTATCAGTTGCAGAGACCTTGCTTCCGGTGCATGAACAATGAACACCTCTTGCAAATCAATACTGTCAACTACCTCATAGTGAAACTCTGGCTCTGGAAAAAGAGTTCGCAACGCTAAGTAAATATTCTCTGAAAGACCAAGTGCGCTTATTCCTTGACTATCACAAAAATCGGTAGCACAGCGAAAAGATAAAGATATGGCTTTCGATTTATTCCTGAATAACACTTCTAATTCATTTGTAGATAAAAATTTCCCGTTACCCACTTTAATATTTTTTTGGAACTCAGACTCATCGTCGATAAGCATGGTTGCCGCTAATTGGGGAGGGTTATCATTTATCGGTTTGGCATTAATTTTAATAAAGTTAGCCAATTCTTCAGTATTAAATGGTTTTTTTGTTGCAGGATTTAAAGGGTTTACTCGTGCCTGACAGCATTTATTGTCAGCAAGATTAAAATAGAAAGCGCCCTCAGTATGGAAATGAGCTTGTCCATATTTTTCATTTAATGCAGAATTAGCAGTTTTTCCGTACATAAATTTTGTTTTTGTATTATGACTAAGACTTTTAGAAGCTGGGCAGTTTAAATTTCCTGCCACAATATGAACCCTGCCATTTTGTTTCCCTTTATTAAGAAAATCTTTTATTTCTGTTTCATGCGCTAATGGAGTACGTGAAGACTTCGCATTTGCATTTTTTATCCCTATATATTGCTGTTGACCAGTTTTCAACTTCAAAAGGTCATATCCTTCATCGCCAAAAACAGGATTTTCACCCTCTCCCTCTCTTTTTGCCTGAGAATCAAAAATTTTTTTACTATAAAAGGTAATCGTTTTATTTGAAGTTGCGACCTTCTTACCTTGCGAATCAAGAACGACATGGTAATTTTTTCCGAGTTTTTTCTGTATTTTGGCAAACAATCCTTCTGCATTTTCTCCCGGTTGTAAATTAAGTTCCTGTAATAAAATCACATCAGGAGTGACCGTGTTGGCAATTAAATCTAATTCGTAGGCGAGTTCATCATCTATCTGTGCTTTATTTGCTTGATTTTCTGTAGCGGGAAGTTTCCATGAAAGGAGTTTGAGGTTGTTTTTTTTATCAATAGGAATCAGGGAAATAAAGGGAAGTCGTTCTGAGTATATTAATTTATTATTAATATTTTTATCGGGAGTTTGTGATTGAACCTCTATTGATGCAGGAGAGTGCGCTTGCTTATTATTATTAAAAATTAAATTTATACTTTTTACATCTACTACTTCTATCCTTTCAAGAGAGTTATCCTTAGTGGAATCGCCATTAAGTATCTTAGTCATAGTTTCGTCACTTTTATGAAGTAAATTGTACCCCGCGCAGGTCACACAGAGCTCATTTATATCCCTATTCTGTTAATTTCTCCTAAAAAGGTTGTTTATTATGTGCGCATTTCGAACCGCGCCACTTTACGAAGCGCATTATATACTAACAAGCGAAAAGAGTACAGCACCCCAATAACAAACTTTTCAATCTGATGCTGTAGATTGTGCAGTTTTAATCCTTGCAGAGGGCGGAAAATAGCAAGTCAGAAACTCGCGACCTCACTCGAGGAGACTGTCACGTGATTGGAATAGCGACAAATATGAGACAACGAAGGCGTCATTGCGAGGAAGCGCAGCGACAAAGCAATCCAGCAAAAAGAGCGTAAAATAAATATGTTAGCATTTATAATCATTCTGGATTGCTTCGTCGTAAACTCCTCGCAATGACGAGCGTTTCCACATATTTGCTGTCATTTCCACATTTCGCGACAGCGACTATAAATTGAAACTACTTCTCTTGTGCAAGTGATTTGACAATTGATGGCCGTTTCAATAACGCATCAAAATAGCGTGTCAAATTAGGATATTCGCTCATATTAATTTGCAGATGCTGCATCCATGTTAATATCACAAACAAATACGCATCAGGCAGTGTAAAACGATCACCCAACAAATATGGCTTACTCCCTAGCTTATGCTCAGCAAAGGCGAGTTTCGATTGAAGTGCAGGTCTGAACACATTAGCTTTTACATCAGCCGGAACATTGGGAGTAAATATAGGCGAAGCACCCTTATGCAGGTCCGTGCTAACAAAGTTCAACCATTCCAGAACACGATAACGCTGAAAATCCCCAATGGGAGGAAGTAACTGGCTTTTTGGATGAGTATCTGCAAGATATTGTTGGATTGCTGCATTTTCGGTTAAGATTTCGTGTTCATTAATCTCGAGAGCGGGAACAGCTCCTTTAGCATTGATTTTGAAATAATCACGACCATTTGCTGTTTTTTTAGTTGAAAAATCAACTGCTTCATATTCACATGGTAAACCTATCTCATTAATCACTATCCGAACAGCAAGTGAGCAAGCTCCTGGACTATAATATAATTTCATCGTTAACTCCTTTATTCCACATTCCGCACCTGCGTCTTTCTTGCCATATTTGGCTTAAAAAAATACTGCGGTGTGAAATGTAGGATTGTTTATTTATCCTCAATTGACATATCCAAGCCTGTTTGCTTGGCTATTTCGACAAAACCTGGAAAAGAAGTTGCAACAGCCTGGCAATTTTCAATCAAAATCGGTTCACTTGAAATGAATCCAGCAATAGCAAAAGCCATTGCGATGCGGTGATCACCAAAGCTATCGACTTTCCCTCCCTTCACATTACCCCCATGAATAACAATACCGTCATCCAAAGGTTCAGCAGCAATACCTAAGGTTGTTAAACCTGTTGCCATTGCCATAATGCGATCGCTTTCCTTAAGCCGCAACTCTTTAGCCCCTCTGAGGGTGGTCACGCCGCTTGCAGAAGCTGCTGCAATAAAAATAGCAGGAAATTCATCAATAGCAAGGGGAATTTGTGCGGTAGGGATGGTAATGCCTTTAAGCTGTGCTCCTTGCACACGTAAATCAGCAATAGGCTCATTATTGAACATACGCATATTTTCTACGGTAATATGAGCTCCCATTTCCCATAAAATAGAGAGAATACCCATGCGGGCAGGATTAACACCTACCTCTTTAATCAACAGCTCCACTCCTGGTGTCATGGCAGCACCCACTAAAAAAAATGCAGCGGAGGAAATATCACCTGGAACGTATATTTCTGTGCCAGTTAAGCGCCCTCCGCCCATCAAGCGGGTCGTATTTTCTTCTCTGATGATCGGATAACCAAATGAAGTCAGCATACGCTCGGTATGATCACGCGTTAAAATTGGTTCGGTGACACTAGTTTCCCCATCAGCATAAAGTCCTGCCAATAAAATGGCTGACTTGACTTGAGCACTCGGTACTTCTGACTGAAACTGCAGACCACTAAGACGTTGTTTTGGTCGCTGAATAAGAATAGGTGCACAACCATCTTCGTGACAGGAAATCTGCGCCCCCATATAAATCAAGGGGTCAATGACTCGCTTCATTGGCCGGGACATTAGCGACTCATCGCCCTCCAAAATCGCCGTCACGCCGTGGCCTGCGAGCAAACCAGCCAATAAACGCATTGAAGTACCTGAGTTCCCCAATTGAAGAATAGATTGCGGATTTTTTAATCCATACTTCCCCACACCATGAACTCGTACCTCATTATTATCAAAAGGCCCTTCAATACTTACACCCATATCTCGCATAGCATTAATTGTTGCAAGACAATCTTCGCCTGGCAAAAAATGGTGAATCACGCTAAGACCATCCGCTATTGAACCCAGCATGACAGCTCGGTGAGAAATTGATTTATCTCCCGGTACGCTTATTTCAGTCTTTAATGCAGGGCGCGAAGGTTCAACTAGAAAGTTCTGCATCATCACTTATCTCCTTTAACTCGACCTCTTCCAATTCTGCAATAGGCTGCAATCCAACTAGGTGTTCATCGTTGGATAAACGAATCAACCTGACGCCTTGTGTATTACGGCCTACGAGTGAAATTTCACTGGCTCGAATGCGAACCAAGGTTCCGCCATCACTGATCAAGACGATTTCTTGTTTTTCATCAACTTGGCAGGCACCCACAACAAGACCATTGCGCTCAGTCACTTGTATCGAGGTCACACCTTGCCCGCCCCGACCCGTCACCCGATATTCCTCAATGGAGGTACGTTTACCATAACCATTAGTTGTAGCAGTCAATATATCGCCTCTATCCCTCGATATTGAATCTGCGGCGTTGTTGCTGTTTGACTGTAAATCCAATCTCGAAGGGTATGTTTGTGCGCCCACGACGATAAGTGCAATAACTTTCTGTCCTTTAGCTAAACGCATACCTCGTACACCACGAGCCGTGCGTCCTACCACACGTACATCATTTTCCTCAAAATGAATCACTTTGCCGCCATTTGAAAATAACATAATATGTTGCTTTCCATCTGTCAGAGCAACACGAACTAGTTTGTCGCCTTCATCAAGGTCGATGGCGATGATACCATTGGCACGAGGACGAGAAAAATCAACCAGCTTGACCTTTTTTACGGTTCCTGCTTCGGTTGCCATGAAGACAAAAGATTGAGCGGTAAAATCACTTACGGGCAAAATAGCACTAATCCGCTCATTTCCCTGCAATGGCAAAAGATTGATGATCGGCTTGCCTCGTGACTCCCGGCTGGCTTGTGGCAACTTATAAACCTTGAGCCAATAAACCTGACCAAAATCAGAAAAGCACAATAAGGTATCATGGCTATTGGCGACAAGCAGTGTGGTAATAATATCTTCATCTTTTACTTGAGTCGCTGATTTCCCGCGGCCACCGCGACGCTGAGCCTGATAGGTATCGAGACTTTGCGTTTTGACATAACCTTCATTGGAGAGAGTGACTACCATTTCCTGGCGTGGAATCAAATCTTCATTTGATACATCGGATTGATCTGTGTTGATCTCGGTTCGTCGTGGATCAGCAAACTCTGTTTTGATTTGCTCAAGCTCTTCCCGAATGACCGCTCTAAGGCGGTCTGGGTTAATCAGAATTTCAATATGTGATTTAATCGCTTCAAGCAAAGCCTGATATTCCTGATAGATTTTTTCTTGCTCCAAGCCTGTCAACCGATGCAGACGTAAATCAAGGATAGCCTGTGCCTGCTCAGGAGACAAACGATAGTTTGTTCCATCTAAGCCCATCTCCTCTGGTAACCCTTCAATACGGGTCATTGACAGATCAGAACGCTCTAACATGGCTGCTACTTGGCCAGCTTCCCAGACATGTGCCAATAGTTGCTCTTTTGCCGCTGAAGGATTAGGGGCGGCTTTAATCAGAGCAATAATTGGTTCAATATTAACCAGCGCCACGCTCAACCCTTCCAATAGATGGGCACGCTCTTTTGCCTTTCGCAGTTCGAATAAGGTTCGGCGGGTCACCACCTCACGGCGATGCTTAATAAACGCATCGAGTAATTGTTTCAAATTCAATATGCGGGGTTGGCCATCAAGCAAAGCAACAATATTGATGCCAAATACATTCTGTAATTGGGTTTGCGTATAAAGGTTATTAATCATGACTTCGCTATTTTCGCCGCGGCGTAGCTCGATCACAATGCGCATACCATCTTTATCAGACTCATCACGTAAGCCCGTGATACCTTCTATGCGTTTATCTTTCACCAGTTCAGCAACTTTTTCAATTAATTTTGCTTTGTTGACTTGATAGGGAAGCTCAGTAATAACAATGGTTTCTCGGCCATTTTTTTCATCTGTCTCAATATTGACCCGACCACGTACATAAATTTTTCCTCGACCAGTGAGATAGGCATCGCGAATACCCGCGCGGCCATTAATAATACCCGCTGTTGGGAAATCAGGACCGTGAACGTATTCCATTAAATCCTCAGCCGTACTGTCTGGATCTGCAAGAAGATGAAGACAAGCATCAATCACTTCCCCTAAATTATGAGGAGGAATATTGGTTGCCATGCCAACCGCAATGCCTGAGGAGCCGTTGACTAACAGATTAGGTACCCGGGTTGGCAATACAACCGGAGCCATTTCACTGCCATCATAGTTGGGTGCAAAGTCGACCGTTTCTTTTTCCAGATCGGCAAGTAAAGCATGGGCAAGTTTAGACATACGAACTTCGGTATAACGCATAGCTGCTGGCGCATCACCATCAACCGAACCAAAGTTTCCTTGGCCATCGACCAACATATAGCGGAGAGAAAAAGGCTGTGCCATTCGGACAATGGTGTCATAAACAGCGGTGTCGCCATGGGGATGATATTTACCGATCACATCACCCACTACGCGGGCAGATTTTTTATAGGCTTTATTCCAGTCATTGCCTAACTCACTCATCGCATAAAGTACGCGGCGATGAACAGGTTTCAGCCCATCACGTGCGTCAGGGAGTGCCCGCCCTACTATCACGCTCATCGCGTATTCAATATACGACTGCTTCAATTCGTCTTCAATATTAATTTGGGTAATTTCTTTAGCCAGCTCACTCATCCTGGGTACTCTTTAGTGTGGAAAATAAGGACTGAGATGATAACATATTTTTGTGCGTAACGCATGGAGTGGTTTCAATGACGCTATTGTGTTTTTATTGCCGTACCTGTCATTTTTTGACAGGTTAATTACCTCGTTGTTTTGTGTATAATTAAAACAAAGCTATTGCACTGCAAAGAGGAAAACTAGCATCATGAAACGCAATGACTCTTTACAGATACGAAAAATGAGGCTGCATCAATTTAAACAGTCAGTTGATGCCATACAAAAACTAGACCCTGAAATTCAAGAGCACTATCTCAGTGATGTTCCAAATGGAGGTTTAATTCATTGTTTAGCCGGTATATCTAATTATAAATATAGATATGACATTGTTACATGTGTTGAACTGATGCTCGCTGATACCAAGCAATTTAACAGGTTAA
The DNA here is from genome assembly GCA_013043985.1 of Legionellales bacterium. Lineage (GTDB taxonomy): Bacteria > Pseudomonadota > Gammaproteobacteria > UBA1113 > UBA1113 > JABEVJ01. The sequence goes on from JABEVJ010000238.1 coordinate 19,592, forward strand.
TTGTTCAGGATTATGAATTCTTCGAATTATTAAAGTTCTGCCCTTCTCATATCGACAGGATAGCTTTCACTGTGTTTGATAAAACTATTCTATCTTCAAAATTCTTAACTTCAGGATATGCGTTAATAAAAACTCTTAAAAAAGTTTCTCCCAATATGGCTGATCACTTGCTTCAAATAGTACTAAATGATCCAGATACATTTCAATCATTAATATGTCGAAAAGATCTATTAGACACCATCATATTAAAATTTCCTCATAATCTCATCTTTAAAAAAATATGCCTATTAACTGAAAATTTAACTCATATCGATTCTTTTAAAATTGCTCATAATTATGTTTACACTCAAAGAATTTGTTTTGTTAACTTAAATAACAATATGAATAAATGGAAGCAACAGTTTATTAAGGGGTTCTCCATAAACTCAGTTCAGCCACCCAAGGTTCTTAAATCGATACATGAAATGAATCCTGGTGAATTGGATAATCTTTTTTTTCAGAGTAGAATAAAACCGCAAGCAGGTTCTACAATGTCTGATAAAACAGGAAAAAATGAATTAGAAAATAACAATGCATTTTTTAAGGATAAAAAGGCACCACGAGCAGTTTCTGACATTTCAGAAGAAGCCAGAGAATACGACCCATCATCAATAGCGGATCTCTATTTATAGCACCAAGTCCGTATTACGCTCTTTCCATGAAATGTCCCTTATTTTGCTCTTTTTAAAAACCAACCTTATCGATTAGCATAAAAAATTTATTTGCTAATGATGGTCGCAATCAGTTATCATGATTAGAACCATGCCCGCTACGCCACTCAACGATGCGCACCAAGGCGGGTTATGTATTTATGGCATTTACGCAGTTACCTCTCCCCGTAACCGAGGTAAAATACCAAAAATATTTACATAATGTGACATTATATCAACATTTTCCTTGCGGGATAGTGGCTTCTTGATTTATAATAAACATGATCAAGCCCGTCACGCCTCTCAACGATGCGCACCAGGACGGGTTATTTGTTTATGGATATGATAAAAAAACCTTACGAAGGCCAGACGGCCTCGGAAGAGGCACAAATAAAACAACTCGAGGCAGTAGGCATTGTTATTACAGACAAATCTAACGCCATGCAAAAACTCAAGTTTGTCGGTTATTATCGACTCTTTTCTTATGTTAAGCCATTTCTGCAATCCAATAAGACCATTGATAGTTCTGCTACGCTTGAGCGTATTTGGGAACTCTATGTATTTGATCGCAAACTACGTCTGCTCGTGATTGATGCCATTGAGCGCATCGAAGTGGCATTTAGAGTGTCTATTTCTGAGATTATGTCTCGCTATAGCCCATTTTGGTACATTGATTCGACTCATTTCAATCATCTGAAATGGCATATTGAATTTATGGAAAAAGTCCTTAAAATTGTGAGCAAACGCGATCATCATCTTATCCGACATTTTTATGAAACATACTCCTCGCCTGATTTCCCGCCCAGCTGGATTATGGTTGAATGTTTAACTTTCGGCACATGGTCAAAAGTGTTTGATAATTTAAAAAAACGAGGGGATAAGATCGCTATTGCCAATCGTTTGAAGATGCCTTTTATGACACTGCTTTCATGGATTCGTTCACTGACTGAGCTACGAAATCTCTGCGCGCACCACGAACGAATCTGGAATCAGTTTTTCCGCCATACTCCCAAAGACGTGCCAAACCAAGCTCATCAAGAACATCGATTTTATCAACAAGCTTGTATAATCAACGGCCTTTTAACCAAAATTGATCCCGGCTCTACATGGAAAAATGAGTTGTTTAATCTCATGAGAGATTATCCCCAATTACATATAACGCAAATGGGGTTTCAACAAAACTGGATGAAAGATAATTTTTGGTCACCCATTTTATCTTTCTCAAACTGATCCATCCCTTACAAATCAACTAAATGAATATCCTTCTCCAACAAGGTTTCACCTAAAAACTGTGACGCAATACGGGCAAAACGATCGGGGGCGTCAGTCACTAAAAACTGGCTAGTTGATAAAGAAGAATTAACTCGTTTCAACCCATGTTCTGCTAAAAGCCCAGCCACGACCGTTGCTGTCGTATTAGCAGAATCAACCAGCATGATATCGGAGCCCACATAGGCTTGAATCACTTCACGCAGAACAGGAAAATGGGTGCAACCTAAAACCAGACAATCCGGTTTAAAATGATCGCTTGCTCTCAATACAGGTTTCAAATAACGTGCAACAACAGCCTCCACAACTTCACCATCGTGCCAACCTTCTTCAGCTAAAGCGACAAGCAAAGGACAGCTTTGACTTTGAATCACCGCCGTAGGAAATTGCGCATGAATTGCTCGTTCATAGGCTCCATTGCGCACGGTGCTTTCGGTAGCAATGACGGCAATATGACCATTTTTGGTTGCTGCGACGGCAGCTTGTGCGCCAGGTTGAATAACTCCAACCACTGGTGTCTCCGGTAAATGCTGCTGCAATCGCTCAAGAGCAACACTCGAGGCTGTATTACAGGCAACAACCAGCATTTTAATCCCTCGCCGCGTTAAAAGCTCTGCCGTTTGCAGCGTGTATCGCTGAATCGTTTCGGCACTCTTGGTGCCATAAGGTAAACGTGCTGTATCACCAAGATAAATAAAAGATTCTTCTGGCAAATGCTGTTTCAATGCCTTTAATACAGTTAATCCTCCAACACCGGAGTCAAATACGCCAATAGGTTGATCTTGATAGTTCATATATATACCTCTCGATAATCATTGTTGCGGGTTTCTGACTTGCTCTTTCCCGCCAGTTTGAACGATTAAAACGTGGTAATATGAATAACTATTACGCCCGTTTTAATCGTTCAAACTGACGAAAAATAGCGGCGCCATAATTCCCGCAAAATGATTATCGAGAGGTATCAGCCCTCAAAAACGATAATAATCGCTCATAACGTACCACACTCATTTTTCCTGTTTTCATAGCTTCAATCACTGCACATCCCGGCTCGTGCTCATGAGTACAGTCTCGAAATTTACACTGTCCAATCAAGTCACGGCACTCGATAAATCCAAGTTCAACTTGACGCTGCGTCAAGGAACCCAGCTCACGATTTCGTACACCTGGTGAATCAATGATAGCGCCGCCCTCTGACAAATGATAGAAACGTGCACTAGATGTAGTATGCCGTCCAAAACCTGTCGCTTCTGAAATTGCACCGATACGAATGTCGCTCTCTGGTAAAAGGCGCTGGATCAATGATGATTTACCCACGCCAGATTGCCCAACGATGAGACTGATTTCACTCCGCAATGCATCCTGAAGCTTATCAAAACCCGTTCCATTCAATGTGCTGATTTCCAATATGGGATAACCAAGATCACGATATATGTCTAAATCCGAGAGTGGAAAATCCGGCAGCAAATCACATTTATTCAAAACAAAGATCGTTTTTAGCAAAGATAATTCAGCCGCAATAAGATACTTATCCAATAGGCCGGGTGTGGGGCAAGGTTCAGGAGCAAAGACAACGACCAGACAAGTCATGTTCGCTGCCAGCACTTTTCCCTCTGCATTAGCCAGTTTGGTATAAACTGTTTTTCGAGGCAACACAGCTACGATTACGCCGCGGTTGCCGCCATTGACTGTGGCTTGCCAACAAACTTGATCACCCGCCACTACATCAGCAAGGTTTTGCCTCAAGTGACAGTGAATCAATTCACCTACGTCATTTTCAACAAAGGCACTGCGGCCATGACGAACGATTAGCAAACCAGTTTGGATTTCTCCAATTAAGGCTTCCTCATCTGTTTGTGTCGCTGTCCGGCGCTTATCATGAAGCGTTGCAATGCGACGTTGTTGCTGGTGTGTAAGTTTTCGTGTCATACCGGACAAGATACAATGAATAAGCGATAAGGGCAAATAATCTGTTTGGGTATTGTTCTTTTTTTGGTATACTCGCTGCGACAGAGATTTCGGGATTTGCATTATGTATTTGAGCGCTCGATGTCATTCCGTACGAAAGCCGCGTGCGTAGGTGATAGAGTAAACAGAGAGTTGTACGGCTGGAGATACGGAACCTAAGTGGAAATA